>NZ_JBTUOC010000020.1:0-89533 GCF_058345725.1 Simiduia sp.
CACCGTACACGATGCGCGCCTGGGCATCGGGTTGCTCGAATATATCAACGCCCACCAGAATAAATGCACAGGAGGCGATGGCCACCAGGGGAAAGGTGCGCAGGCCCGCGCCTTTGTGATTCAGCTCTCGGTTAAAGGCCACAGGCAGGGCCAGCAGAAACGCGATGCCCAGTTGCGTGAAGTGTGCCACTACCAGATCAAGATCGATGTCCATTGGCAATCACCCGCCTTAGGCGGGCGCCTCCTCGCGGCTTTCGGCCGTTTGATGCTCGGCCCGTGTAGGCTTGCCGACATTGTCTGCGGCGCGCTGCGTGCCGGGTTGCAGCTTGTCGCCGATGGCTTCGCCCAGCATTAGCGTGCGGTGCGGGAAGGGGATTTCAATACCGCGCTCGTCGAAGGCGTACTTTAGCCGGCGATTGAATTCGCGGCCCAGGGTCCACTTGTCGTGGGCACGCGTTTTGAGTCGCGCGCGAATTACCACCGCACTATCGGCAAACTGATCGACGCCCAAAATTTCGATATCGTCGAGCATCATTGGCCCGAACTGATCGTCTGCCTTGAGCGCCTGGGCCACCTCTTTAGCGCAGGCGATCACCTGATCGATATCCTCCTTGTAGGCCACGCCGATATCAGTGAGGTAATAACTGAATTCCTTGGTAAAGTTTTCCACCACGTCCAGCTCGCTAAAGGGGATGGTGTGGACGGTGCCGTCCAGACTGCGCAACTGCAGCTTGCGCATGGTGATTTTTTCCACTTCGCCCATGCGACCCGCCACCTTGACGATATCGCCAATCTGCAGAAGGTCCTCGAGTACGATGGTAAAACCCACCAGGAAATCGCGTACCAAGGTTTGCGCGCCAAAACCGATGGCGATGCCAAATACCCCGGCGCCAGCCACCAATGGCATGATGTCGATGCCGAGTTCAGAGAGTGCGATCAGCGTAAAGATCAGCACCAAGATGATCAGTATGACGCGCCGGACGATGGGCAGCAGGGTATCGGCGCGGGCATCTGACAGGGTGCGCGCGTGGCGCATGGCATATTCCAGCGCAGCATTCGAGATTTCCCAAAATACGGCGTAGAGCAGAGTTAATACCCCGAGGGTTAGCGCCCCGTTGATCAAGCTCAGATAGCTGACAGGGCCGTCCGGTAAAAACCATTGCAGCGTCCAAATTTCTGCTGCAGCGGCAACGGCCAGCACCGTACACAGTGCGGCGCCCAGCAGCGCCCAGGTCTGCGGAATCAGGCTTAAGCGGTTGGCTGCTAGGGAAAACCGCTGGCGCAGCCTGTCCAACTTTTGGTTTACCGCGTGGGCAAACCAACGATTGGTGAAGGCGAGTAGTAATAGCGCTAGCAGCGCGCACAGTGTGACGGCAATTTTGCCAAACTGGGAGTCGCTTAAGCCGAGGCCTTGCAGCAACTGGCTGTAGCGGCTGGCTAGCGCGCCACTGCTGTCATCCAGGTTCAGCAATTCGCTGACGGCGAGTTTACTTGCCTGACCTTGTTGCTGGATGTCGCTCAACGTTTTAAGCCGGTTGATGAATTCGGTGCGGGCGGTTTCGCTTTCTAACAGAGCGATTAATTCGCGAAGGTCTGTGCGTTCTGCAACATCGAGCAGTGGCTCATCGGCATTGGTCTGCGGCTCGGCGGCTGGCAGCGGCTCGGTTGGGCTGGCCGACTCTGCCGGCGCTTGAGTTTGCGCTGGCGCCGAGACCGCATGCGCTGCCGCAAGTGCCAAGGTCAGCCAAAGACAAAGCATTGCTGGCGATATACTGGGCAATAGTTTCATGGTGAATCGAAGAATATGGTGGAGGAAAAATCAGTCCAAGGCAGCCATCTAGAGCTGCCCTGGCGCAAGGTCAAGCATTAGCAGTCGGTGTCATCGGCGTTCATTTCCTGCTTCACTTCTTCGCAGGTATCTTCAATATCGTTGCCTATGTCATCCACGGTTTGCTCGATGTTTTCACCCACTTCCTCAGGGCCGCCCTCATTGATATCGCAGGCGGACAGCGACAGACCCGAAAGTACCAATAGCATCATCATCAATAGATTTTTCATCTTCATTTCCTTTTTAAGATTGATTCGTCAGGTATTAAGCCCGATCGCCTGTTCGAGGGCGGATCTGAGCGTGTTAAAGCACAATAGGTAATTCAATTGTCGTGCCAACCTTTGCATTGGTGTCGCTAAGCCCCGTGAATCAAAGCCTTTGGCACGTTCGGCGGACTTGGCGCACGCTGTTGTATTGGAGGCTGGCTGGGCAGTGTTTACAAAGGTCTGGGCCCGCTTGTGTAAAACTTGCAAATATACGCGCAGCCAACTGACTTCGGTGGAGCGTTCGAAAGGGCGTCGCCTTTCAATTAATTTCTAAACCTGCACAGTGCTGATGAACAGTGCTCGCCGCAGGGGCGCCTTCATTGGTAGCGGCTAACCCGCAGGACCCGCTTTATATTTTGGCTGGCTGAACAGAGCCTGGCATGACCATTGCACTAACCGGGGTAATGGTTTGAGTGCCGCTTTGGCGCGAGGCCGTAAATATATTCAAAGTGTTTCCCTATAGAAACAAGGAGCGAATGATGTTGAGTTGGGTTGTGACATTTTTAATTCTGGCACTAATCGCCGGCTTCCTCGGATTTGGCGGTATTGCCAGTGCTTCCCTGGGTATTGCGAAAGTATTTTTCGCGATTTTTATCGTACTGTTTTTGGTCACTCTGGTGGCCCACTTACTGACAGGGCGCCGGCCACCGCTGCCGTAATTACGCTGTAATATTCACACTGTAATAGGAGATAGCTAATGAACACGGATATTTTTGAAGGGCAGTTCAAACAGATGGCGGGTGCGATTAAATCGCATTTTGCTAAGCTAACCGACAACGACTTGGGTGACGCCGAAGGCAAGGCCGAACGACTAGTGGGCAAATTACAAGCGCGCTATGGCTGGGCCAAGGAAAAGGCAGAGGCGGAGCTGGCAAGCGCCGTGGCTAAAGCGAAGGCCGAAAGCCTGTAAGGGAAGCGGCTGGCCGCGCGTGCGGCCGGCTGCTAACCTGCAGATACAATTGGATCAACCAGGAGGGAAGAATGGATATTCAAGTGTCAGGAATATTAGGGTTGCTTATTCTTATTGCCGACGTTTGGGCGATTATCAATATCGCCCAATCCTCAGTCAGCATGGGGAAAAAGCTGGTGTGGGTGCTGCTGGTTCTGTTGCTGCCTGTACTTGGGCTGATCATCTGGTTTTTGGCCGGCCCACGTGGTCGACCCGCTTAAACCTGCCGGC
Organism: Simiduia sp.; assembly: GCF_058345725.1. Taxonomy (NCBI): domain Bacteria; kingdom Pseudomonadati; phylum Pseudomonadota; class Gammaproteobacteria; order Cellvibrionales; family Cellvibrionaceae; genus Simiduia; species Simiduia sp. The sequence goes on from NZ_JBTUOC010000020.1 coordinate 3,275, forward strand.
GCCAGCGTGCGTGTAAATGTCACCTGTCTGAAAGCCCCATAGGGGCTTTTTTTGTGACTGCGATTTTATTGCGGTATCGCCTTGGCTGTAACAATTTCAACTTTTGCAAAAGCTGCCTGTAAAAGTGGGCAAGGCTGGGGCTGTTGCGATATTGGCGCCACTGAGTTTGCTCGGAAATTTACCTGTGATCCCCATAAATAATGGGGTTGATGCAATCGATGAAGTGTTTTCTAACAGCCCTTTAAATGTTGGCATGGTCTTCGCTAAGTATCAGGTGTAAGGAGAAACGCTTTGGCTGCTCTCCGACGTTTTAAGGAAATGGTAACGAAGTAATGACATTGACTAGCAAAAGGAGCTAATCATGAAAACCTTGACGAAAACATTCAGTGTATTGGCCGTTAGTATTGCCGCCGCTGCCAGCATCCCTGCCAGCTTTGCCGAATCAACGCGGGCTCAGTCCATGAGTGAGCAAGAATCCCACTATTTCAGCAACGGTTGGCGTGAAGGTAAAATTGAAGCCGCGGTGCTGTTTAACAAGCATCTTAGCGCATTTGACATTGACGTCGAAGTTAACAAGGACGTGGCGCACTTAGTGGGTACCGTGTCGTCGGATATCGAAAAGGATTTGGCCGAGCAAGTGGCGCTGAGCGTCGATGGTATTCACTCGGTGGAAAATAGTCTAACGGTGCGCAAGGACGCTGCCGAGCAAAAGCAGGTGAGCGACCGACGCGCCAAAGACAGCAATTTTGTGAAGGCGGTGAAAGACGCTACCTTGGCGGCACAAGTAAAAATGAAGCTCTTGGCCAATAGCAACGTGTCCGGTTTGGAAATAGACGTGGACACGAAAAATCAGGTGGTTGTGCTAAAGGGTGAAGTGCCCAACGAAGCGGCTAAGGAACTGGCCGAAAAGATCGCGTCAAATACTGAAGATGTTCGCGATGTCGAGAACCGCTTGAAGGTTGTCAATAGCTAATCACTACGGTTAGCCAAAAAAGCCGCGCTTTGCGCGGTTTTTTTATGGCAGCGTGAAATGCCCCACTAATACCCATCGGAACTTACTTTGTAAGCGCGCTATCTATTTATCTGTCTTGCCCATTAAGATGCGTTCTTGCCTAATTTAGATGATGTGCCATTTGTTATGGCGTACCTGTTTTGATGGCGTGTCTATTTTGATGGCATGCCTTGGGGCATAAACGGTCAGGTCACACGACTGAGGTCAATTAGGTAGACAGGTCGTCGCACCTAAACTTGGCGCATTTCGCCTCCCACCTCGCCAGTTGCCTATGGCAGAAAGCAGGCGCGATAGGTTATTTCGTCGCTGGCGACCTGGCCATTCGAAGGCTAAGGTTGCGGCGTGGCGTGACCTACTAAGACGGGCGGCGAGTGTGTGGGCTGTTTCGCTCTATAGTTGATTACCGAGAGGCGGCGATCGGGCGAATTGCAGGATCTTGCAGACGTGTTTTGTCGCGCAAGCGCTAAGGGTGCGCGTGGCATCGGTGCCACATATGCAATAATCGGGGCCATTGGAATACGCCTGGGGAAAATGCCCCGTTAGGGCACTGCGCGGCGGGCGTCTTCTACAGCGATAGCGTTGTCCATTCGTTTAATTGATACAACATAAAAAATGCCACAGGGCGAACCTGTGGCAAGGGGGTGCGAAGGGAGGGCCTTCGCGAACTGCCTTGGGGGAGGCAGTAGGGTAGTCTTTAGGCCGCCACAATCAGGTTAGCGGCGGCGCCCCCGTGCGTCGCGCAGCCGTCCTTTGCCGCGCAGGATCTCCTTGGATCGTTAAAAGCTGTATTGCAGGTTGACGGAGGCAACGTCGATTTCTGGATCGATGTCGTCGTCCAGCTCGTAGCGCTCGTATTCAACTCGCAGATCCAAGTGCTCGGCCAAACCAAACTTCAGGCCGCCACCGTAAAACCAATCGCCGCCATCCATATCTTCCGACACGGTACCGACAACCGGCAACGTGGCTTCAACTTCAGCATTCCAGGTGAACCAACCGCCCTTGGCATAGAGCGAAAAACGCTCGTGCAGCGGGGCGGATAAAATGCCGGCAAAACCAAGACCGTGAATCGTTGCGTTGCTATCGAAGTCATTGGCCTCATCAAAATTTAAATAGACTATTTCAGCGCCAACAAACTCGTTAATTTTCATACCGCCGTAGGCCTTTAGCACTTCGGCATCGTCGTCAAACTCTGTGTTTTCGTCTTCCCATTTAATGGAGTACTGGCCATAGCCACCGCCCAAGTAAAATTCTGAATCGGCCACATTAAAATCGTCTGCGATTGCAGCCATCGATGCGCTGAGTGAAACACTGGTCAGTAGTCCGGCTGTGGCGAGTGTGCGTCCAATAATCATGTAACAACTCCTGTTTTAAATTCAGTCAATATCAACAACGGCGATGGCCATTGCATTTCGATTGTGATTTAGCAATGGTTGTGCCAAGCCTATTGCACAGGGCCCACTGAGTGCAGTCGAACCCGGCGGGCCTAGAAATAGGGGGCGGCCTCGAAGGGCAGCTAACACTGAGGCGGATTCTTTACGGGTACAGGCGGCGTGGGTGTTTGTAAAAATTGCAGCGCATTAGCGGCGCGCTTGTAAAAACCGCCAGATTCACATCCGTGCTGCTCGAGGGTTGGCGCCTTGACCTGCGGTGGGATTGGCGTAAACTGCGCGCCATCGCAAACAGGTCGCGGTCTGCCCTCCAGGGGGCGGGCGCATTAAATGGGAAGCCGGAAAGCCGGCGCTGCCCCCGCAACGGTAAATTGCTGACGCAATAAGCCCGATACCAGCCTGCTTGCGCTGCCCCGTATGGCATAGGCCACGGGTACACGACGTAGCGGAGGGCTGCATCGGTGGTTGTCTTTTCTGGCGCGCCTAGGGCCGCCGTCAAAACCCACTTTTCTCCCTCCCTCAACACACATTGTGATTGGGGAGTTTCCATGACACTGATTAAATCCGGCCTGTTGGCCAGTTTGGCCCTGGTGGGGCCAGCACAAGTACTGGCCGACGCCGCCGGTCAAACCGAAGAAGTTCTTGTGACCGCAACGCGCACGGCGGCTCCCGTGGTGGAGGCATTGGCACCGGTTAGCGTATTGACCGCAGACGATATCGCCGCGCTGCAAGCCCCCGACCTGCCCAGTTTGCTCAACGGCTTTACCGGCGTTGACCTGGTACAACGCGGCGGTCGTGGCGCGAATAGCAGCGCCTTTGTGCGCGGTACAAACTCCGGGCATCTATTGGTGCTGGTGGATGGCGTGCGCGTAGGTTCCGCGACCCTGGGCACCACGGCGCTCGAAACCCTGGACCCGGCGGCCATTGAGCGCATCGAGCTGGTGCGCGGGCCCCGCTCAAGCCTGTACGGATCGGATGCGGTGGGCGGCATACTGCAAATTTTCACCCGCAAAGCACAGACGCCCGGCATTGAAGTGGACGCGGGGCTGAGCTACGGCTCGCACAACGAGCAGCAATACCGCGCCAGCCTGGCCTACAAAAATGATCGCAGCGATGTGCGGCTGGTGCTGAGCCGCTACAGCACCGATGGCTTTGATCGCACCCTCAACGAAAGTAACGGCAATGGCGACGACGATGCCTATGAGGCCAACAATCTCGCCTTGAGCGCCGGCCATCAAATTAACGAAGCCCTGCGCCTGAGTGCCAATGTGCAATACCAGTCCGGCGAGTCCGACAGCGACAACGGCTATTGCGCCCTAGACTGTGAACCCTTCGCTCGCTTTACCAATGGCAGTGCCGACCTGGCGTTGCTAGCACAGGTGAACGAGCTGTGGTTGAGCACGGTGCGCTTGGGCTTTGCCCAGGACAAGAGCGAGCAAGACGACCACATTGCCGCGGCGGCAATTCAGAATTACGGCGGCCGCAACCGCATCGAAACCGAGCGCGAGAGCGCCAGTTGGCAAAATGATTTGGCGCTGGCCGACAATCAGTTATTGACCCTGGGCGTGGACTACGTGAACGACAAGGTGGCCGGTAAACTCGAAGAGCGCACCTATGCGCCGGATTGGAGCTATAGCGTCGACTTTGTGGGCTACGATATCGACGATCGCGACAGCGTCGGATTATTTGGCCAGTACCAGGCGCGCTGGGACGCTCACAGCCTGGCGCTGTCTGGGCGCAACGACGACAACGCCCAGTTTGGTAGCGCCACCACCGGTAGCCTGGCCTACGGTTATGCCCTTAGCCCAAGTTGGAGCCTGCTCGCCAGTTACGGCAGCGCCTTTAAGGCGCCCACCTTTAACGATCTCTATTGGCCCGGCGCCGGCAATCCGGAATTGCAGCCGGAAACTTCGGTCAATGCAGAATTGGGTGCGCGTTATCAGGACGACGGCTTGCAGCTGGCGTTCAATGTGTTTGAAAACCGCATCGACGACCTGATCGCCTGGGCGCCCGATGCGAGCGGTAGCTGGCTGCCATCCAATGTGGCGAAGGCCAAAATTTTGGGCGCCGAGGCCGAGCTAAGCGCGGTATTGGATGAGTGGCAGCTGTCGGCCAATGCCACCTGGCTGGATGCCGAGGACGATGCCTCGGGCAAGGCGCTGCCCCATCGGGCCAGCCGGATGTTGAATGCCGATGTCAGCCGACAGTGGGGCGGAGTGACGCTGGGCTTGGCATTGGAGGCGCGCGGCAAGCGCTACACCGATGCCAGCAATTCGGTGGCCCTGTCGGGTTACGGCTTGTTGAATGCGCGGCTGGCCTGGCAGCTGACGCCGGATATGGTGTTGGAGGCGAATGTGAAAAACCTGCTGGATAAGTCCTACACCCTGGTCAATGGCTACCGTCAGGACGGCGTGAACGGCTCGGTGGGCGCGCGCTTTAGTTTTTAGGTATCACGCGTTGCCATTGGCCTAAGCCGGCTGCTTGCAGCCGGCTTTTTTTATGGTCAGAGCGCTGGTCATTGCGGCATTGCGTACTTGTCTCGTCCCATACCTTTACCCCCTAATGATAAGGACGCGCGATGAACCGGTTACTCACCACCGGCCTGGCCGCCGCCATTGCACTCGCCCTGGGTGCCTGCGGCGAGCCCGACAAGGCCAAGCCCACGCTGGAACTACCTAATAAAGACCCCTTTCCTTCCACCTATCACGCCAACGCCAAAGGCACATTGGTGATTAAGGGCGCCACCCTGCTCACGGGCACCGGCGCCCAGTTAAGCGCCGCCGACCTGGTGGTGACCGACGGTAAAATTGTGGCCGTGGGTGAGGGGCTGCAGGTGGCCGAGGGCGCCACTATAATCGACGCCAGTGGCAAATGGCTGACGCCTGGATTGATAGACGTGCACTCGCACATGGGGGTCTACCCGGCACCGGGCACCGCCAACCACGAAGACGGCAACGAAATGACTGCGCCGGTCACGGCACAGGTTTGGGCGGAACACTCGGTGTGGCCGGAAGATCCGCAGTTTGAAAAGGCCCTCGCCGGTGGCGTAACCACCGTCCAGATTTTACCGGGTTCAGGCAACCTGATTGGCGGGCGTGGCGTGACATTGAAAAATGTTCCCGCCACCACGGTACAGGCCATGAAATTTCCGGGCGCGCCCTACAGCCTGAAAATGGCCTGCGGCGAAAACCCCAAGCGAGTATACGGCGAAAAAGGCCAGCAACCCTCTACCCGAATGGGCAACATGGCAGGCTACCGCAGTGCCTGGATTGAGGCCGCGGCCTATAAGAAAAGCTGGGATGACTATGTGAAAAAAGTGGAGGCCGGTGAAGCGGCCGAAGCGCCCACCCGCGATCTGCGATTAGAAACACTGGCGGGCGTGCTCGAGGGTGATATTCGCGTTCACAACCACTGCTACAAAGTGGACGAAATGGCGCAGATGATCGATATGGCCAAAGAGTTTGGCTACAAGATTGCCGCATTCCACCACGCGGTGGAGGCCTACAAGGCGGCGCCGCTTTTGGCTCAAGAGGGCATTTGTGCCGTTATTTGGGCGGATTGGTGGGGCTTCAAACAGGAAGCCTTTGATATGGTGCGAGAAAATCTTGCGCTGGTTGATTATGCCAAAGCCTGCGCGGTCATCCACTCGGATGATCCCGTGCAAATCCAGCGTTTAAACCAGGAAGTGGCCAAGGCCATGAGCGCAGGCAATCGCCTGGGGCTGGGATTAACCGCAGGCGATGCCATTAAATGGGCGACATTGAATCCAGCGAAATCCCTAGGCCTTGAAGATCAAATTGGATCGCTCGAAGTGGGCAAGAATGCCGACCTCGTGTTGTGGGACGCCAACCCCATGAGCGTTTACGCTCACGCGGAGCGCGTGTGGATAGACGGTGTGCTGCGTTACGACCGCAACGACTCGCGAGTTGCGCCCACCAGTGATTTTAATCTCGGTATTTTAGAAGCCGGCGAGGTGCGTCCATGAAATTTTTGAATTTTGTTCCGTTCAACGCGCTTGTTGTGGCTGCACTTACCCGGCACCTGGCCGGCGCACTGGCGCTGAGTGCCTGTGCCGCAGCCGTGCAAGCCGAGTCGCTGTTAATTCGCGGTGCCGAGGTTTACACCGCCGACAAGCCGTTGCAAGGTACTGATATTTTTATCAATAACGGGCGCATCGAAGCGCTGGGTAAAAATTTGCAGCAAGCGGCAGATCGCACTATCGATGCCACAGGCAAAAGTGTGACCGCCGGTTTGTTTAACAGCGATACACACCTGGGTGCCGTTGAAGTCGACGCCATTGCTCAGACCGCGGATTTTTACACAACCAATGTGGAGGTGACGGCGGCACTGAAAGTGGCCGATGCGTTCAATCCACAATCCACGTTGTTGCCGCACAATCGCGCGCACGGCTTAACCCATGCGCTGTTGGTACCGGAATCGGGCAGTGGTTTGTTTTCCGGCCAAGTCGCTTTAGTGCAGCTTGGCAAGTCGCCCAAGGTCGTTCATGAAACTGTGGCAGTGGCGGTGGATTTTACCGAGCACGGCGTTGAGTTGGCGGGCGCTTCGCGCGCCGCCGCTGCGGCTGTGTTGCGCCAGGCGCTGGCCGATGCTCAGGACTTTACCAAGCATAAAAGTGCCGCCTTGGCAGGTGAGCGCCGCGAGTACAGCCTGAGCTTTATGGATTTGGCCGCTCTTGAGCCGGTGGTAAAAGGGCAGATACCCCTGCTGGTGCGAGTGCACCGCGCTAGCGATATCACAATAGTGCTTAAGATGGCAAAAACCTTTTCCATAAAAGTGCTGTTGGCCGGTGTGAAAGAGGGTTGGATGGTTGCCGACGAGATTGCCGCCAATGGTATGCCGGTCATTATCGATCCTATCGACAATTTGCCCAGCAGCTATGAAGCCTTGGGCACGCGCTTGGACAATGCCAAATTGTTGAGTGATGCCGGGGTAACATTGCTATTTACCGGTATGAGTTGGCACAACACACACAATGCACACCTGGTGCGTCAATCGGCGGGCAATGCGGTGGCCAATGGCCTGGATAAGCAGGTGGCGCTGGCGGCGATGACCCGCAATCCCGCGCGCTTTTTCAATGCACCCGTGCCCGGTGATATCAAGCAAGGCAGCGTTGCCGACTTGGTGTTATGGGGCGGCGACCCATTGGAAGTTACCTCCGAGCCAGAGCTGGTCATCGTTGCCGGTGAGGTGGTGCCAATGGTGACGCGCGCGACCATGTTGCGCGATCGCTATTTCGAGCGGCTGTCTGCCCAGTGATGGGCGAGGTTGGATAGATTAGCAGCCTTTAGAGCGCACAACAGGGTGTGCTCTAAGGCTGTTCCGCTGTGTGCGTGTGGCTTGGCAGAGCGCGAGAATTTTTCTCGCGCAAGTGCAAAATGGGTCAAGCAGTGAGTGCGCGTGAAGTTTAAGGGTATTGATGGATTATGCGAGCCGCACTAAGAGAGAAAATAGTCGCAGTGTGCGACAAGAAAATACGCGCCAAGGGCGAGGACGTTGGGCTGTCGTTTTACGCGTTTTTTGCCAATAAAAACCATGATCCGGATTTATTAATGGAAGCCGCCAGTTGGTGGATAGCGCTCCATAAACTCGATCACTTCGAAAAAGCGACCAAGATTAAGGGGATGGTAGAGGCAGGGCTTTAATTGAGTCGCGCTGTCTTCCGCCGCTGAACGTTTTGTGTGGTGCAGGGAAAGCAATTTATGAATGAACAATTGCTGCTCGCGGCGGGATTGCTCTTGCTGATTGGGTTGGTGCACTCCTGGCTAGGCGAAATACGCGTGTTCGCACGGCTACGACAGCGAGCGGCCGACACTGGGGCACTGCTGCCCCAGTCGCACTATTCAATACTGTGGGCCAGTTGGCATCTAGTGTCGTTATTGGGCGCGGGTATGGCTGCGCTGCTCGCGTGGTTGGCGCTGGCGGAGCAGGCGGTGCCCAGGGCGTTCGAGTTAACACTGATCATCGCCGGGTTCCTTTGCGCCTCGGCGTTGCTGGTGTTTTGCGCTACCCGCGGGCGCCATCCGGGGTGGGCAGGTCTATTGCTGGTGGGGTTATTGGTAGGCTTCAGCGAGTTGCGGTGAAGCGAGCCAGCCGCGGTTCAGCTGCTGTTCAGGCGATGCCTGCAATACTCCGCTGGCTGTATTAAACTTTGCGTCTATCTCTGGCTGAGGCCCGAGTACCTGATTAATGAGTGAGCAATAATATAATGAAGAAATATATCCCCTTGGTATTACTAGCGCTGCTGTCTGGCTGTGCCACCATGAATAAAGAAGAGTGCCAGTTGGCCGATTGGCAGGCGGTGGGGTACAAGCACGGCGCTCAGGGGCAGAGTGCGACAACCTTTAATCAGTACCAGGCCGATTGTGCCAATCATAATATCAAGGCCGATTACACTGCGTTTAAACGTGGTCACCAGCAGGGGCTGGATGATTTTTGCAGTTATGAGCGCGGCTTGAATAGCGGTGAGGCCGGTGCGGATTACCACACCCAGTGTCCAAGCCGTCGCTACCCTGCCTTTGAAGAGGGCTACCAACTTGGACTGATCCGCTACTGCTCTTACGAGCGCGGATTGAACGCAGGCCAAGTGGGAGCCAACTACAATGCCACATGTCCCGCGCGCAGCTACCCCGCCTTTGAAGAGGGTTACTATGCCGGATTAGTGCGTTACTGCACCTACGAGAGTGGCTTTAACTTAGGCGCGCGCGGAGAGGGCTTAAACAGGAATTGCCCTGAAGCCGACTTTCCGGCTTTTAGCCAAGGGCATGTGAGTGGTTTGGCCCGCTACGAAATCGAGCAGTCGATGCACATCTTGGAGGATCAACTGGCTGCGCTGGACAGCGAAATTCAAGCGCACGATGAATTCATCGCCGACTCAGAGGCCTTGATTGTTAGTAAGGACAGCGACTCAGAAGCGCGCGTGCAGGCGCTGCTGGATATTAAAACACATCGCGATGAGCGCAAAAAACTCAAGCGCGAGTATCGCCGCATAGAGAGTGAATTGGCAGCCCTTCAGGCGCAGTTAAATGGTATGTAACACTCTTGCGTCTGTGGCAAGTGGGGCGCGATTCGGTGAAAGACTTATGGTTAAAGCTTTTGGACAGTTGTTGCTGGCCGTCACCATCGGCGGGCTCGCAACGCCGGCGTTCGCATTAGGTGCTAACGGGCATCGCATTGTGGCACAGCTGGCAGAAAATCATTTAACGCCGGATGCGCGCGCGATTGTGCAGGAAATTACCCGTGGGCAACCCCTTGCACAGCTATCTACCTGGCCGGATTTTCTCTACTCAGATCCCAACTGGACACACGCATCACCCTGGCATTTTGTCACTATCGACGATGAATACACGGTGGAAAATTTTCCACGCAAACCTGAGGGCGACGTGATTCGGGCGCTGCATCAATTCGAGTCGGTATTGCGCGATGCCAGTGCCAGCGCTGAGGCCAAGTGGCAGGCGCTGGCATTTTATACGCATTTTGTGGGCGATATTCATCAGCCTTTGCACGTGGGACACGGTCACGACATGGGTGGCAACAGGGTTAATGTTTTGTGGCAGGGGACACCGTCCAATTTGCACAAAGTATGGGACACAGAGTTGATCGAGCTGGAACGGCTCAGCTACACCGAATACAGTGTGTTTCTTGACAATGTGGCGCCCGAGCTGCGCGTGCGCTGGCAGTCCAGCAGTTACCTTAAGTGGGCAGAAGAATCCAAAGCCCTGCGCGCGCAGGTGTATGATTTTGGCGAGCAGAAGGGGCCGGATATCCAGCTAAGTTGGAATTATAACTTCCGCAACAAGGCTACCTTGAATCAGCGGCTGCAGCAGGCGGGGCTTCGTTTAGCGGGTAAATTAAACGCCATATTTGGCGCACCTAAAAAATAAGTTAGCCGTACCGCCATAAAAAAGGCCAGCAATCGCTGGCCTTTTTTATGTTCGACAACAACTGGGCTCTGGGAGCTACTGATCCATTTGCCACTCATTGGCAAACAAATGCAGCATAACAGTCCAGGCCGCGAGGTTCTGGTTAAAATGTTCGGGATTGATTTTATCCAGGGTGTCGTCGGCTGTGTGGTGGTAGTCGAAATAGTCGGTACCGTCTTGCTTCAGTTGAAACAGCGGCACGCCCTTATCGGCCAATGGAATTATGTCTGGGCCGCCACTGGTGGCGTCGTTGCCCAGGTAGGAAATGCCTAGCGGTTTTAACAGCGCTGTCGCGCGCGCGATAAACGCATCGCTAGGGTTTTCCAGGCGGGTTTTAAACGACCAGATTGGGCCCGCACCAAAGTCGGATTCCGAGGCGACAATGTGGCGGCTCAGTTCTTCGGCGTGGGCCTGGGCGTAAGCTTTTGCGCCCACTAAACCTTGCTCCTCGTTGGAGAAGGCGACCACTCGAATGGTGCGCGCAGGGCGCTGGCGGTGTTTGATGAACTGGTAGGCGGCGCCAGCCGTTATAGCCACACCCGCGCCGTCGTCCAACGCACCCGTGCCCAGATCCCAACTATCGAGGTGGCCGCCGATCACAATAATTTCTTCCGGCTTTTCCGCGCCGGTAACTTCTGCAATCACATTGTGCGAGGTGTATTCACCGGTCCAGCCCACATTAATGTCCAGGCTGAGCGATACCTTGCCTTTGGCCAGTAAGCGCTCCAGTTGATCGGCATCGGGATTGCTAAGCGCCGCGGCAGGAATCTTGGGGCTGCCAGCGCTCATGCTCATCATGCCTGTGTGGGGAAAGCGGTGGCTATCGGTGCCGATGGAGCGAATTAGCAGCGCTTTTGCACCCTTGGCCTCGGCCTCGAGGGCGCCTTTGCCGCGCGCAATCACGGCTTCGCCGTAGCCGGCCCCCTCTTTGTGTTTGCGCATGCGGTTTTTAATAAACACGATTTTGTCTTTAATGCGTGCGCGGGGCGTGGCCACCAGGGCCGCGTAGTCGTCCACCATAACCAGCTCGCCCTGCAACTCGCCGTTGGTGCCCACCGAGCCGCCTAGCGCGGTGATGTGTAGCGGCTGCGGGAATTTACCCAGCACACTGGCGCGCTCATGGGTGCGCTGCCATTGTGGAAAGGTGACGGGTTCTAGCCACACTTTATCGAAGCCCATGCGCTCAAAGCGCGCCTTGGTCCAGGCCACGGCGCGGGCGTCTGCCTCGGTACCGCCCATGCGCGGGCCCACTTCGGTGGTTAGGTCGCGCACAAAGGCGTAGCCGGCCTGGTCCTGCAGTGCCTGCTCGCGCAGGCTGGCGGCCGGGTCGTCAGTCGGTGGGGTAGCGCAGGCCATCAGGGCTGCAGCGCAAAGCGCCGGGATCAAGGTGCGTAGTGTCATGAAGTGCCTCCAGCAAATGAAGGCGGCAGTTTAGGGGCTTAACGGACGCTTGAAAACCTGTCATCGTCCAGTGCAGCGGCGCGCCTGCGCCACTGGCTGGACGAGCAACCTGCTATAGGAGCAGCTTCGGCGCAATTGGCGGCTGCCGGTGCAATAATAATTCTAATTGAGAGAGCGAGTGTCAGATCCATGGCAAATACCGTCAGAAAAATCGTGTGGCGCATGCACAAGTGGTTGTCCTATCTCGTGTTTTTGCAAGTATTTTTGTGGGTGGTCGGCGGACTATTTTTTGCGACTGTACCTTTTTCTGCGTTAGTGAAAGGTGGCGATTTTGTTGCGCCGCCTGCGGCTGCTGAACTCCCCGATAACTGGCAGATGCTTGTGCCGGCCCAACCAGGGCTGCGGACTGTCACTGCGGTTGCCAGCGCACAAGGCGTGCTGCTCAAACTCGAGCGGGCCGATGGCGAACAGTGGCTCTTGGCAAACGGCCAGCCGGCCACGCGTGCGAGCGCTGCACAGGTGGCCGACTTTGCTCGGCGTCTGTATACCGGCCCTGTTTCCGAGCCCGATATCAATTGGCTGTCGGCCACCGAGTCGCGTTGGTTGGGGCTAGTGGATGAGACCGGTGGTCGCACGGGGTTGTGGCAGGCAGATTTTGACGGCGTGCGCTTGTACTTTGGCCCTAAAGGGGATTATGGCTGGGTGCGTTCCGATTATTGGGTGTGGTACGACGCGCTTTGGCGCTTACATATTATGGATTACGGCACCGGCAAAGATTTTAACAATAGCTTGTTGCGTGTTTTTGCCTGGCTGGCCTTTGTGTTTGTGCTCACCGGGTTAGCGATGAGCTTTTTTGCCCTGCAGCGTAGCTTGCGCCGCTAGGAGCAGGGAGGAAGACCAGTAGCTGCCTCGCATTAATTGATAATTATTATCATTTGTATTGTATTATCAAATGTAAATCGATATCATTCGCAAAAATGACCCGTCGCATTGGAGCGCTCATGTACCGATTTACCCACAAACTGCTTGGCTTGGCCCTAGTGGTGCCGGCAACTGCTGTTGCGCAAACACCCGCCATCCCTTCGGAGGCATCGTTAGAAACCGTGCAGGTATGGGCCACCCAGGTTAAAAGCTCCTCGGTGTATATGGGCGAGAACCAGATAGTGACCAAACAGGCCGATCACCTCAGCGAGTTGATGCGCGATATTCCAGGGGTCGATATTGGCGGTACTCACTCAGTGAATCAGCGTATCAACATTCGCGGATTGGACGACCGGAATCTCACCGTCACCATCGACGGAGCGCGGCAAAATAATTACCTGTATCACCATATGGGTAATTTGTTGGTGAACCCGGATATTTTGCGGTCTGTGGATATTGATGTGGGCGCCAATTCTGTGGCCGCCGGTGGTTTAGGCGGTGCGGTGCGCTTTGAGTCGAAATCTGCCCAGGATTTATTGCAGGGCAAACAATTTGGCGCGCGGGCTCAATTGGGTTACAACACAAATGCCGCCACGTCGGGATCACTAACAGCCTACGGGCAGCTGACCGAGCAAGTGGACCTACTGGGCTATGTGAATCAGGTTGAGCGGCGGAATTTTACCGATGGCGACGGCACCGAAATTTTGGGCAACGACGGCACCCAAACTAATGGCCTGGTGAAGCTGGGTGCCACGCTTAGCTCGGCGCACCGAATTACGGCCAGTATCGATCAATATCGGGATCGAGGTGACTATGCGCCGCGCCCGGATATGGGGGTGGCCACGAATGCGGCGATCAGCGGCGACGTGGTATTTGCCACGGAGTTCGGTCGCGAAACGCTAAACCTGGGTTATGTGGGCAGCCTGGGCGACGGCGGCGAACTGCGTGCTAACGTGTACCAGAATCAGTACGACCTAGAGCGCGACGAGCAGAATCTCTACGGCGCAGGGCTGGTTGAGGGATCGGCGGAAAATACCGGCCTGAATCTGGTGGGCACCTATGCCTTGGACGCGACCAATGCCCACGAATTTACCGCCGGCATTGAGGTCAACGACTACCGCACGCGCTATGTGGAAGACGGCAACCAACTGGGTGCAGAATCTCAGCGCGCGCGCTCGGTATATCTGCAAGACCGCATTGCGCTAACCGACCACGTTTTTATCACACCTGGTATTCGCTACGACAGCGTGGACAACGACGCCGTCAGCGGCAATAAAACCTACAGCGATACCAGCCTTGCGCTGGCAGCGGAGTGGCACCTAACCGACGCTTGGCAATTATTGGCCAGCAGCACAGAAGTATTTAAGGCGCCCGAGTTGACCGAGGTGCTGGTGGGCGCGGGCTACGGTAAAACTGCCAGTGCCGACTTAAAGGCAGAGCAGGCGCGCAACGATCAACTGGGGCTGCGTTTCTCGCAGGAAAATTTCCTCGGCGCCGACAGGGTCAGTGCGGGGCTGAATGTGTTTCAAACGCGCATCGATAATTACATTCAGTATGCCACCAGCGGCGACAGAAATTTGGGCGAGGTCACAGTCGACGGTGGCGAGCTCAGCGTGAGCTACGCGCTGGGCGGCTTTGATGGACTGCTCACCTTTGCGCGTTCGCGCAGCGATACGCATGGCACCACAAGTAGCGACACCTTGGATCGCGAAGTGGGCGATTCCTTCGGGCTCGAGTTAGCCTATCGCTGGACCGACGTCGATGTCATTTGGGATAGCCGCTGGATAGCAGAAGAGGCGTCTCAGAACAAGCCCGGCTACGACGTACACAACCTGTCTGCGCGTTGGCAGCCGCAAGCGATAGAGGGACTCTATTTGGTCGCGGGCGTCGATAATGTATTTGATACCCAGTACACCTCCCACGCATCCCGCGTCGGCGAAAGCAATCACCCGCGATTTGGACACCTGGTTTTGAACGACTACGAGCCGGGGCGCAATGTGAAATTAACGGCGTCCTATCAGTTTTAATTTTTCGGCATGTCTCATTTGGCCGGCTTTGCCGGCCCTTTTTCTATGAATGCAGCTCTGGCAAAAATATCGCGCACCACCCACTGGGTGACTTCTGCACTTGGATTGGCGAGTCTGATCTTTTTTTCAATCACGGGAATTACACTCAATCACCCAGATTGGTTTTCGGCTGAACGCCATGTCAGCGAAACGGTTATTCAGCTGGAGCGATCGTGGTTGGACACCTTTCAGCAGGCACCGCAAACAGCGCAGCTGGCGCAGTTGACACACTTGGTCGACAAGTACTGGGCGTTGCCAGTGCCGCGCAACATCGACCGTGATGCCGTCGAATGGGTGCTGGACTACCAGCGCCCTGGCGGTGTGGCGACGGTGATATTGGATGTGTCCGCTGGACGCTTGGTGCTCGAACAAGTGGACGACGGC
Organism: Simiduia sp.; assembly: GCF_058345725.1. NCBI lineage: Bacteria > Pseudomonadati > Pseudomonadota > Gammaproteobacteria > Cellvibrionales > Cellvibrionaceae > Simiduia > Simiduia sp. The sequence continues at coordinate 18,387 of NZ_JBTUOC010000020.1, forward strand.
GCGATTGCACTCATTAACGATCTGCACAAAGGCCGCCATTCGGGCAGGGCGTGGTCGCTGCTAATCGATGGGGTGGCAGTTGTCTGCTTGTTTTTCGCCATCACCGGCCTGGTGCTGTTGTGGGTGTACGCGCGCAAACGCACTTCCACATGGCCGTTGGTGATATTGGGCGCGCTTGTGCCATTAATTATTTATGGGGTGTATGTGCCGTGATGCAAAAGTTTAAAAATTCACTGCGCCTGAGTACGTTAGTTTTATTTTTGGCAACGTCGGCGCAGGCTGCCGAATTGTTGGTAAACCTGGAAATCCCCGATATAAAAACCGCCGAGTACCACCGACCCTATGTGGCCGTGTGGATAGAAAATTCACAGCGGCAACAGGTCGCACACATTGCCCTGTGGCTGGAGCAGGAAAAATGGCACCGCGACTTACGCAGTTGGTGGCGGCGCGGCGGTCGCTCGTTGACGCTGCCCGTCGATGGCGTGTCTGGTGCCACACGCAAACCGGGGCAATATGTATTACAGCGCAGTGTGGCACTCGCGCCGGGGGACTATGTGCTCAACCTAGAGGCCGTGCGCGAAGTGGGCGGTCGCGAGCACATTACCTTGCCGTTTCGCTGGGGTGAGGGTGGCGTATATGCGCAACACGCCGGTGAGCGCGAGTTGGGCAACATTCAATTGACTATTACAGGAGATGCACCATGATAAAACACTGTATGGCGGGACTCGCTCTCATCGCCTGGGTAGTACCGCAAGCTGCAGCCCACAAACGCTGGTTGTTACCCACCGATTTTTCACTAAGCGAGGCGGAAACCGTGACTGTGGATTACACGGCCTCTAACAATATTTTTTATGTGGATAAGGGCATGCCGCTGCGCGATGTTCAGGTGTATTCACCGGCAGGCGAAGCGCTGCCCCTGTTGCAGCCGCAAGAGGGTAAACGACGCTCCAGTTTCGACGTTCAGATTGCGCAAAGTGGTACCTATCACATTGTGAGCGGGGGCGCGCCCATGTACTTTGTGGCCTATGAAGTGCCCGATAAAAAAGGCATTCAACGCGCGCGCGGCGCGCTGGCAACCCTGCAAGCTGAGCTACCGGCCAATGCCCGCAAGGTGAAATACATGGCGTCGGTTTCGCGCATAGAAACCTACATTACCTTGGGTGCCCCCAGTACACCAACCGCGCCGGCCGAGCAGGGATTGGCCCTGCAGATGGTCAGTCACCCCAATGCACTTTACGCCGACGAATCGGGTGAGTTCGTGCTGCTGCTGGACGGCAAACCCGCTGCCAACCTGACGGTAAATGTGCAGGGTGAAGGCACACGTTACCGCGACGACCAGGCTGTACACCGCTTCACCACCGATGCCGAGGGCCGTTTGCATATACAGTGGCCCGGCGCCGGCCGCTTTTTGCTGGAGGCGGAGACAGAGGTGACCCCTAGTCAGGCGGGTATTCAGCGTCAGCTGTACAGCTATTTCTTGACCGTGGATGTGTTAAAACCCTGATCCTTCGGTATAGTGCGGCATTTCCACACAATCGGTGCGTCGCCATGACTGACAATGCCTCAAAGCCCGAAGCCGACACGCAAGACAAGGCTGCACGACACAAGGCCCGTATGGCCCAGCGCAAGACTCTAGTAGACGAGGCCGTGGCGCGCGCAACGGAACAGCGCGGCGTGGTTATTGTTCTTACGGGGGACGGCAAGGGCAAAAGTTCTTCGGCCTTTGGCACCGCACTGCGCTGTGCCGGTCACGGTTATCAGGTGGGCATTGTGCAGTTCATTAAAGGCACCTGGGAGTGCGGAGAGCGCAATATTCTGGCGGCGCTGCCGAACGTGGAATTTCACGTGATGGGCACGGGATTCACCTGGGAAACCCAGGATGCCGAGCAGGATAAAGCCGCCGCCGAACAGTGCTGGGCAGAGTGCAAACACCTGTTGACCGACCCCACCGTGCGGTTGGTGGTGTTTGACGAGCTCACCTACATGCTCAATTACAAATACCTGGATAAAGCTGAAGTTTTGGCGGCGATTAGCGCGCGGCCGAAGGATCAAAGTGTAATCATTACCGGTCGCGGCGCCAAAAAATACTTGGAGGACTTAGCGGATACCTTTAGCGAGGTAAAGGCGATCAAACACGCCTTCCACGCGGGCGTGGCCGCGCAGAAGGGGATTGAGTGGTAGTGACCACTCTGTAAGATTGCGACCAGAATACTTCAACCTGCGTTAGTTAGGCTTGCGCGCTGGGTGGCACTGGGCAAAGATGCTACATTTATTTGGCGCTGTGATCCGGCGCCACGATAATTCACAAATGGAGTTTGCCCATGTTCAAAAAACCGTTGGCCGCTGCCTGTTTGGTCTTTGCCGCTGGCGCCTACGCCGGTCCACTGACGGATTCCGTCAAAATCCCCTACGAAACCTTTACCCTGGATAACGGCCTGCGGGTGGTGGTGCACACCGACCGCAAAGCGCCGGTGGTGGCGGTCAACGTCTGGTATCACGTGGGCTCCAAAGATGAAAAGCCCGGTAAAACCGGCTTTGCCCACTTGTTTGAACACCTGATGTTCAACGGCAGTGAAAACGCGCCAGGTGAGTTTTTTGAACCCTTTGAGAAAGCCGGCGCCACGGATATGAACGGCACCACTTGGCTGGATCGCACTAACTATTTTGAAACAGTGCCCACCCCGGCGTTGGATATGGCGCTGTGGATGGAGTCCGATCGCATGGGGCACATGCTGGGCGCCATCGATCAGGCCAAGCTGGATGAGCAGCGCGGCGTGGTACAAAACGAAAAGCGCCAGCGCGAGAACCAGCCCTACGGAAAAGCCTGGGGTTTGCTGCAAAAGGCTGCCTTCCCCAAGGGCCATCCCTATTCATGGAGCACCATTGGCTCAATGGAAGATCTGAACGCCGCCTCGCTGGAGGATGTGAAGAGCTGGTTCCACGAATACTACGGCGCCGCCAATGCGGTGGTGGTGCTGGCGGGCGACATAGATGCGGAAACCGCCAAGGCTAAAATGGACAAATATTTTGGCTTTGTGGCTCCCGGCGAACCTATCGACCGTCAAAAAACCTGGGTCGCTAAGCGCGATAACCAAAAGCGCATGAAAACCCAAGACCGGGTACCCCAGTCGCGCTTATATAAATCTTGGAATACCGCGGAGCTCGCCAACAGCGACAGCGACGTGATGCAAATAGTAGCCGAGCTGTTAGCAGGCGGTAAAAACTCTCGCCTGTACAAACGCCTGGTGCACGAAGAGCAAATTGCCACCAGCGTCAGTGTCGCCTATTGGCCCTTCGAGCTGGCGAGTCTGTTTTCTATTGTGGCCGACGCCAAACCCGGCGTAGAACTGGCGCAGGTTGAGCGCGCCATCGATGAAGAAATTGCCCGTTTTTTGAAGAAGGGGCCGGATAAAAAAGAGCTGGAGCGGGTGCGTACCAGCTTGTTTGCGAGCTTTGTGCGCGGCGCCGAACAAGTCGGTGGCTGGGGCGGCAAGTCCGACATCCTGGCGTCTAATGCGGTGTACATGGGTGATCCGGGCGCCTTCAAGAAGAGCCTGCTGGTGATGGAAGAGGCGAGCACTAAGGACGTGCAGCAGGTAGCCAAGCGCTGGTTGTCTGCAGGCGATTTGGTGCTGGAAGTGGAGCCCTTTCCCAAGCTTGCGGCCTCGGGTCAAGATGTCGATCGCGCTAAGATTCCCGACGCTGGTGATGTGCCGCAGTTGAGTTTTCCCGCCATTGAGCGCACCGAGCTGGCCAATGGAATGAAGGTGGTGTACGCGCGCCGCGACACTGTGCCGCAAGTGAATTTGTCGCTGATGTTTGACGCCGGTTACGCCGCCGACTTTGGCGACAAGCTGGGCCTGACCAAGTTCACCACCGACGTGATGTTAGAGGGCACCAAAAAGCGCGACGCGCTGGAAATCTCGGCGCAGCTCGAAGGCTTGGGCGCGGTTTGGGGGGTGAGTAATAACGTCGACGTTACCAGCTTTAACGTCTCCGCCCTGAGCGCCAATCTGCGCGATACGCTGGATATTTATGCCGATATTTTGCAAAACCCCGCGTTCCGCGAAGCCGATGTCGAGCGCAAACGCGCTTTGACACTGGCGGGCATCGCCCAGGAAAAATCGCAACCCGTGTCCATGGCGCTGCGCACCTTGCCGCCGCTGCTATACGGCGATCAACACGCCTATGGTATTCCGCTGACCGGTTCGGGTACCGAGGCATCGGTGCGAGATATCAGTATCGAAGACATGCAGCAATTTCACGCTCGCTGGATTCGACCCGATAACGCCACCTTGGTGGCCGTAGGTGCCATGTCGCTGGCCGATCTCAAGCCCGAACTTGAGCGCGCCTTTGGCAAATGGCGTGCGCCCTCGGCCGACAAGGGCGTCAAGCAGGTGCAGGCCGTGCAGCCTCCGGCTGAGGCCAGCGTCTATCTAATCGATAAACCCGGCGCCGAGCAATCGGTGATTCTGGCGGGGCAGCTGGTGGGCTCCGCCAAGTCGGCCGACAACCTCGCTTTGGATATGGCCAACACCATTTTAGGTGGTGCTTTCACCGCGCGACTCAACATGAACCTGCGCGAGGATAAGCATTGGGCCTATGGAGCTTACACTTTCATGGTGGACGCTGTTGCTCAACAGCCGCTGATGGCTTACGCGCCGGTGCAAACCGATAAAACCAAAGAGGCTGTATCCGAAGTGGCGCGCGAGCTGAAGGAATACCTCGGTAAAAATCCGGCGCAAAAAGACGAGCTGCAGCGCTACCAATTGAACGAAGTGGCTAAGTTGCCGGGCAGCTACGAAACCATGAATGCCGTATTGGGTGCCATGAGTTCGCAGGTGCGTTTTGATCGCCCCGACGATTATGTGGTGACCTACGCCGATCGCGTAAAAGCGCTAACTGTGGAGCAGGTGCGCCAGGTGGCCAAGGCCAATATGACGCCCGATAAACTCACCTGGGTAATCGTTGGCGACTTGAGCAAAATTGAAGCGGGTATCAAGTCATTAAACTTAGGCGCAATCAAGGTGTTGGACGTGGACGGCAACGCCGTGCGCTAACACCGCACCGACGTTATCTAAAAACCGGCAGCGATGCCGGTTTTTTTTTGCCTAGTCGGTCGCGCATTGAAGGGGGCGGATTTAGTCGCGGTGTCGGTACAATGTGCGTTCTTTCAGGTGGGATGGGTGCAATGGCAAAAACGTTAATGGTGCAGGGCACCACCTCCGATGCGGGCAAAACCACTCTAGTGGCGGCTCTTGGACGACTGTTGGCGCGGGCCGGCGAGCGCGTGGCGCCCTTTAAACCGCAGAACATGGCGCTCAATTCGGCGGTGACAGAAGACGGAGGCGAAATCGGTCGCGGCCAGGCGGTACAGGCACAGGCCTGCGGTGTGGCGCCGCATACAGATATGAATCCGATTTTATTGAAGCCCTGTACCGACACAGGCGCGCAGGTGATAGTGCACGGCCGCGCGCTGTCGCAAATGGAAGCCGGGGCCTATCACGACTACAAAAAAGTGGCGCTGCAAGCGGTGCTCGAATCCTATGGCCGGCTGCAGGCGAAGTACGATTATTTGGTGGTTGAAGGCGCGGGCAGCCCTGCGGAAATCAATTTGCGCGAAGGCGACATCGCCAACATGGGCTTTGCCGAAACGGTGGATTGCCCGGTAATTTTGATCGCCGACATCGACAAGGGCGGCGTGTTTGCGCACTTGGTGGGCACTCTAGCGCTCTTGTCTGAATCGGAGCAGGCACGGGTCGTCGGTTTTGTGATCAATCGCTTTCGCGGCGATCTGGCGCTGCTGCAACCGGGGCTGAATTGGTTGGAGGCAAAAACGGGCAAGCCGGTGCTGGGCGTGATTCCCTATGTGCAGGATTTACATCTGGCCGCCGAAGATGCACTGACGCCGAGTGTGCGCGCCACGGGCGGCGACACGTTAAAAGTAAAGGTGCCAGTGTGGCCGCGCATCAGTAATCACACCGATTTCGACCCGCTGCGGTTGCACCCGCAGGTGGATTTTGAGTTTGTGGGTCCGGGTGGCAGTTTGCAGGGCGCCGATTGGTTGATCCTGCCGGGCAGTAAAAATACCCGCAGCGACCTGGCTTTTATGCGCGCCCAAGGGTGGGACAAGCAGCTGTACCAACACTTGCGTTATGGCGGCAAGGTGCTGGGCATTTGCGGCGGATTGCAGATGCTGGGTCGCCACCTCGCCGATCCCCTGGGCATTGAAGGTGAGCCCGGAAGCAGCGACGGGCTGGGGCTGCTTGATCTGCACACCCAGTTGGCGGCCCGGAAGACCCTGCGCAATGTGGTGGGCCAGCTGCATTTACCCGCCGGCACTGCTCCGGTCACCGGCTACGAGATTCACGCCGGTGAAACCCGAGGCTTACCTCCCAACCTGATAGACCTGGGCACTCACTGGGACGGCTATACCAGTGAAGATGGTCAGGTGGTGGGCACTTACTTACACGGCGTTTTCGAGGCGACCGAGAGTCTGTCCACCTGGTTGCACTGGGCCGGCCTGGGTCAGGTGGCGTCGTTCGATTACCGGGCGCGGGTGGGGCAGGACCTGGATCGCCTGGCCGATGTGGTGGCCGAAAGTCTGGACTGGCCCCGGCTATTGGCGTGCTTTCGCTAGCGTCAGTGGCAGGCTGTTTGCGCAGGCAGGCTGCAACGTGGGTACAGGGCGGCCTGTAAGGCCGCCAGAATGTCAGCCCAGTTGGAGCTGCTTACAGGCCTGTAGCAGTTGTGCGCGCAGCCAGGCATGGGGGGCCGAGTGGCCGCTGCGTTGGTGCTGGACCAGCACGTAGCGCATCTGGGTGTTGAGCGGCTGAGTGTCGGCGCTGGGAATGGCCCGCGCGGTGAGTAGGTGGCGCAGTCGCGGGCTCACTGCCAGCAGCGGCGGGCCCAACATGACCGCATCGGTGCGTAACAGGACCTCCACGGCGGTCATTAGGTGACTGGTTTCCAGCACATAGTGCAGTTGCCGCTCGTATTCCGCCAGCCGGCTGTCCTGGCGCCAAAACTCCAGTTTGCGGAAGTCGCCCACCGACAGGCGCACCTGTGGGTAGCTGAGAAACGCCTGCCAGTGCACTGCCTCTGTAAGCGTGAGTGGGTGGTCACTTCGCATCAGCAGGCAGGGCTGAATGGCACCCAGCTCGACCACATCGAACCCCGGGCCATAGTGCTGGCGTTGAAGCTGCACGGCAAAATCCAAGTCGCCGTCGGCCAGCTGTTTTAGCGGGTCGGCCTCGTAGGCTGCCGCGCTCAGCCGCACGCCCGGTGCCTGGCGCGCGAGCTGTGCAATCAGCTCGGGCATCACCGCGACACCTAGGTACTCGCCTAGCGCCAGGCGAAATTGGCCCTGATACTGGCGGCTGTCAAAGCCCTGGGGCAACAGCAATTGGTCGGCCCCGCGCAGCCAGTTAGCCAGGGGCGTCGCCATGGCCAGCGCCTTGGGGGTGGGGGTTAAGCCGTGGGGACCTCGGGTAAATAGCGGGTCGTCCAAGGTATTGCGCAGGCGCGCCAGTGCTTTGCTAACGGTGGATTGCGTCAGGTGTAATCGCTCGGCCACGCGCGAGACCTGTCGCTCCTCCAGCAGCAGGTGCAGAGTGATCAGCAGGTTGAGGTCGAGTCGCGCGAGCAGGTCAATGTTCATGGGTGTGAATCTAATTCATATGGCGGCTGAATAAAAGTCACTGGGAGAATAATACCTGCTGCGCTAATCTGTTTACCAGTCCATGCCGTAAGGCGTGTTGACCTTGGGGAATGCTCTCCCCGAGATGCCGTGAGCGGCACATTTTACCCCTCTGAACTTGTTCAGAAAGCGTCAGATTCACCCTGCCTTGGCGGGGTTTTTTTATGGCGTTCGGGCCAACCAACGCCGTGCTGGAAACCCTTCGAGCTAGCCAGCTTTGGGCGCACGACTGATCCGGCCCCCTGATGTCGCCAACCCCACAATGCACGCGACGCTGGATCGCGTTGCGCCACAGTTTTTACCGCCCTGTTTTCACAGCGCACAACGCTTGGCAGTGGCATGCTCAGCCGCTAGCCTAGCGACTCCGTCTTTCGTAGCGATGTTGTACTTTATGTCCCTTACCCTCATGCCGGTGAATTTGATCCAATGGGTGTCGGTGGCTTGGTGCCTGCTGGGGATTGCCATTGTCTGGCCGCAAGCGCGCCTTCGCGCCATGGGGGTGCTGCTGGGGTTACAGAGCGTACTGCACCTTTTTAATTTGGCCGAAGAGCTGCAGTTGTGGCGCGGCCCGCTGGTGACACCGGCGTTAATGTTGGGTTTTGGTCCCGCGCTCTATGTGTTTACTCGCCAGGTTGTGGGGGCGCCGGCGTTGTCGCTCAGCCACTGGGGACTGCACGGAGCGCCAATATTGCTGGCGCTGCCTTTCACGATTTGGCCTCAATGGGTGCTGGTGGTGGCGAGCATAAGCCAGTTGCTGTATACGCTGTCGGCCTTGGCGCTGTTAAGGTGCTACCACCAGCAGTCGCGCCAGCAGCGCTCCGATGCCGATGAGCAGGCGCTCTACTGGCTGCGCAATCTACTTTGCTTCTGGATCGCCATGGAGTTGCAAGACCACTTGCGCCTGCATTTGCAGGGCCATATACCCCTGTCGATTTTGGTACCCTGGTACACCGTCAATAGCGCTTTGTATGCGCTAATGACAGGTTATTTGGTGGTTAAAGCGGCGCAACAACCGGCGCTTTTTACCGGCCTCTCGCTAGCGCAAGCAGATGCAGATGCCGATACTCAGCCCCCCGCCGATGCCGCCCCGGTGTTTGCCGCCATTGATGCACACCTGCGCAGCACCGGAGGCTTTCGCCGGCCGCGTCTGTCGCTGCGCGAGGTGGCCGAACAGCTGGGGTTGCAGGAAAAACTGGTGTCCTGGGCCATCAATGCCGGTGCCGGACAAAATTTCTGCGACTACATTAACGGTTTGCGGGTGCAGGCGGTGTGTGAACACTTACACTCGACAGCAGAGCCTGTGCCGCTGCTGCAGTTGGGCTTGGCACAGGGGTTTAACTCGAAAACCAGCTTTAACACCGCCTTCAAAAAAGTCACGGGCACTACACCTAGCCAATATGGGCGCACCAGGGCCCGGCACTGACGTTCGCATTCCTGATTTCGAACGCCAGCGTGCCGTCCGGCTGTCAGGCTACCCGCTCTTTTATTCACGAGGAGTGTGGCGATGCGAGTGCAGTGGTTAATGGTTTGGGTAGTGACGGTGCTGGTGGCCTTTGGTGCAGCGCCGCTGATTGCCGAGCCCCTGAGCGGCGACCAAGTGGCCGCCTGGCGGGCCGATTTGGCGAGCTTTGAGCGGGAGTTGCGCAACCGGCATATCGACCCCTTTCACAGGTTGTCGGAGGCCGAGTTCACTCACCGGTTGCAAGTGTTGCGCGCACGGCTGCCGAGCTTGGATGAAGACGGCATATTGCGAGAGCTCATGTGCTTAACCGCGGCCGTGGGCGACGGCCATACTCAGGTGAGCTATTGGGGCCGCGCGCACCGACTGCTGCCGCTGCGTTGGCGCTGGTTTGCAGATGGTCTGCGCGTGGTCAAGGCCGCGCCTACCTATGAGCATTTACTGGGCGCGCGCCTAGCGCGCATTGGCGGCCTGACGGAAGCGGCGCTGGCCGCTTCCTTGCGCGGTTGTCTGCCATCGGTGGAGAATGAATCCTCTTGGATGGCCGCCTTTGCGAGCGCGGCGGCGGTGGCCGAAGTGCTGGCCGGTGCGGGCGCGACTGTGGCCGACACCGGGGTACAGGTGCAGCTGCATTTGGCCACCGGCGAGTTTATGCAACTGGAGCTGCCCTGGCAGTCTGCCGGCGATAGCCCAAGGCAGGAGCCGCCGTGGCGCAGCTATGGGTTTCAGCGGGTGCCGCCCTCGATGCCGGGTTTGGCGGTGTACCACAACGCTGCATCTGCCACAGCCTACCTGCAATTTGAGCGCTACCCGCCCTATGGCGAAGCTCAGCGTTTAGCCAAATCGCTTCACAAAGCCCTGACTAAGCGCGCGGTGCGGCGGCTGATTATCGATCTGCGCAATAACGGCGGCGGCGACTTTTTTGTCGGGTTGGTGCTGGCGCATGGGCTGGTGTTGCTCGATCAGCTGGACTGGCAGCAGGGGGTCTATGTGTTGATTGGCCGGCACACCTACTCCGCGGCCATGAGCAATGCCGCGCAGTATCGGCAAATTTTGAATGCCCGCTTAGTGGGTGAAGCCACCGGTGCCAACCCCGTGGGCTACCAGGATGCCGATTCCTTTTCGTTGCCTAATGCCGGCTGGCAGGTGATGGTGTCCAAGCGCCGCTACCGCTTCACCGATACTGCCACTCAGGGTCTGCTGCCGGATGTGCCGGTGGCCTGGCCGGCACAGCACTACCTGGCCGGGCGCGACTTACCGCTGGAGTGGATTTTGGCCGATATTGCGACAGCGGCGCGCGACTGATCCCAAGCGCAATTGGCCGGGGTGACAGGCGTGACGGTGCACAGGATTCATCGGTTAGCGCGCGGCCATAAGCCCGGCCTGGAAATGGCAAAGTCACTGGCGGCGGTATTTGAAATTGAGCTTTCAACTTATCGAGACGGCGAGCAGACTATCGAGAATCCCGTATCGCAACAGAACAGCGACGCAATTGTAATTATTAAAGGCGTAAAAGCGTTTGCAGCCGGGCGCTGGTGTACGTCATTTCTGATGTGGCGTTTCTCGCGGTGCGTTTACTCGAGCCAGATGGTCTGGGGCGTAGGGGGCTAGTGCACGGCCTGAGCGCCTCTGAAACAGTTCGATTGGGCAGCGCCCACTGGGCGCGCAAGTTGGTAGAGCGCAGGCTGAGCGTTTAGGTGTGCTCAAGGCGCCTGCCTCACAAAGAGCGAGCCCCCATAAAAAAAGGCGCCCAGGGCGCCTTTACTATCCGAACAGCCGGATTATTTGGTCGCGCGACGGCGCATGAACGCCAGCCCAACGAGGCCCAGTCCCAACAAGGCGAAGGGTGCCGGTTCTGGCACATCCACATCTGCGCGCGCGTCCAGCCAATCGTTGCCGCAAGACATGGTCCAGTGGGCATCCATGGTGAAGTCGCCCATCAAGCCGATGGCGCCGATGTTGAAGCTGAACATGTTGTAGTAAGATTTTTTGCCATCTTCACCAAGCATGAAACCCTCGGTGAAGTTGCTGCCGTTGGCGCCCACTTTTAGCGTGCCGCTGGCCATGGCAAAGGGGTTGGATACGCCGTGACCGGTGTACACCTCATTGCTCCAGCTGCTGACTTCGTAGAGGCCGGCAGCATCTGTGCCCAGGTTGGTGCCGTAGTAGCCCTTGGTCAGATTGCCAAAATCCAACGCGTATTCGTAATTGCTGTCGTCGCCGTCAAAGGACAGGGCCATATCGCCGTTGAAATAGTCCTTACCACTGTAACGGAAGCCATTGTTATCGGCGTCGATGATGTCGAAGCCGGTTTGCAGACCCACGTGCAGGGTATTGCTGCTGGCATCGAACTTGTACATTAAAAATTCAACGTCAAAAGCCTGGCCGCCCACACCGGGGGCTACCACGCCGTCGCCATAGCCGGCGGTGACAGTCATTTGGTGCCAATCGGTGCCCCAAACGCTCAGCAAGCTGGCGGAAGCGGAGAGTGGCAGGCTAGCAAGCAGCGCTAGGGCAGTCGTCTTAATAAGCTTGTTCATGGGGGGCAAGCGTCCTTGTTGTAAACCAAATTGATCGGAGTTAGCGCGGTTGAACCGCATCGGACACACTCAATGTGTCGTCTCGATCCTCATGAAGCAATATGTAGGCCAAGAAGAAAAGCCTAGTAATATCAAGCTGTTGAAGTGCGGCTGTCGCAGCCGCCTGTAAAACTTTTCGACGCGTGGGCAGGCTTATTTTGATCGGGCATGAAAAACCATGGGGGTAGCAGGGTTTTGTGCTGTAAAAACTTTCGACGGGGCTTAAAGCGCCTGCGCGAGTGTCGCACAGGCCGCGTGTTGCGGGCAGCTCAACAGGTGATCGTTGACCATGCCGGTGGCTTGCATGTGCGCATAGCAAATGGTCGATCCCACAAAATTGAACCCGGCCTGCTTAAGCGCTTTGCTCAGTTGATCTGATACAGGTGTACTGGCGGGTAGATCCGACATCTGGCGAAAGCGATTTTGCACCGGTCGACCGTCCACAAACTGCCAAAAGAAGTCCACTGGGCTCTGGCCGCGCTCTTTCATAGCGAGCCAGGCCCGGGCATTGCGCACGGCGCTGTTGACCTTTAAGCGGTTGCGGATAATGCCCGGGTTTTGCAGCAAACGCTCAATTTTAGCGGCGCTATAGCGGGCCATTTTTTCGGGATCGAAGTTGTCGAAGGCCGCGCGGTAATTCTCGCGCTTGCGCAAAACGGTAATCCAGCTGAGACTGGCTTGAGCGCCTTCCAGAATCAAGAATTCAAACAGCCGCTGCTCGTCAAACAGCGGGCGGCCCCACTCTTCGTCGTGGTATTGCTGGTAGAGGCTGTCGCCGTGACACCAGTCGCAGCGTTGATCGGTCATAGTGGCTTCCCCTTTGTTGCCTTGAGTTTGCCTGTATTGGTGTGGCGTCGTCTACACTTTGGGCATCGCGATTAGGTTGGGTTTGGAGACCTCTATGGGACAGCGGCAAGGTGAGCTATCGAGCGGCGGGCTGTGGGTGTTGTGTTGGTTGCTGCTCGCGGCGCCGCCGGCGTGGGCTGAAGGTGAGACCGGCTGCGACGTCACGCGCGCCGCCAAGGTGGCCTTTACTGGCGATCAGGCTACCGACACCCTCACGGTGAATGTGGCCGGCAAGCCCTGTCGCGACGCCGTGGTTAGCTTGCGTATCACGAACAAAGACGGGCGCGAGGTGTATCTCTACGAAGGGGTATTAATCGAGCACCTACCCTTTGTGGTGTACGAGCCCGACCTAGAGCCGCTAGTGACCTATTTTGCAGAAAAAGTGATTAGCGACGGTTTTATTCGTCGCACCAACGACTTGCCGCCTTGGGCTCCGGTTGAACTGTATTACGAGTCCACCAACGATATTATCGTGGTTTCCGAACAGGTCTATAACAGTTTGCGCGGCGTTAAAAAGCCGATTTTTTGGCACGCTGCAGGCGATGCCACTTGGGTGCATGTGGTCTACGACGGACGCAGTCAGTACGGTCGTATCATCATGCGCGGTGGTGTATTTCGCACGGCGGGAGAGTAGCGCCCATCATGCATCAGGCCTTCCCCGATTTACGGCCCTTCGCCCGCAGCCATCTATCCATTAACGAACACCAAATTTATGTGGAGCAGGCCGGCCAGCCCTCCGGTGTGCCGTTGCTGTTTTTGCACGACGGCCCCGGTCTTGGCTGCCACGCCGCCGACCGCCGACTGTTCGACCCCCATCGCTTCCATATGATTCTGCCGGACCAGCGCGGCTGCGGACGCTCGCGCCCTCACCTGGCATTGACCGACAATCAGCGCGAGGCTTTGTGCGACGATTTGCAGGCGCTGCGCCGAGAGCTGGGCATCGAGCGCTGGGTTGTTGCGGGTGTGGGCTGGGGCGGATTGTTGGCCCTGACGCTGGCATTGCGCGAGCCAGATCGGGTGCTGAGTTTACTGTTGATCGCCACCGGGCTGGGCGCGCGGGCCGAATTGAGCTGGCTGTTTGAAGACGGCGCGCCGCAAGTGTTTCCCGAGGCCTACCGGCACTTGTGCAAGGCGCTGAAAATCACTGAAGGATTGCCAGCACCGGCGATCATCGAGCGGGCGCAGACGGTGTTATCGGGCGGCAATGAGCTCGAGCGCATGGCGATGGCGCGCCACTGGGCGCACTGGATGTCCCAGTGCGCCGGCCTCAAACCCCAAACCGATTTACAAAAAGCCTATTTGGAACCGCCCGTGGTGCTGGCGCACGCGAGCTTGCAATTGGCCTATATGGCGCGCCAGTGGGACTGCGACCAGGCCGCGGGTCTAGTGCCGCAATTGGGGGCTTTGCAATCGCTGCCTATCACCTGTATTCACGGCCGCTTTGACATGGTGTCGCCCCTGGCGGGTGTGCTGCATTTGCAGGGCCTGCTGCCCGACATGAAAGTGCACATAGTACGCGAGGCTGGGCACTCGGTGCGCGAGGCGGCCATGGTGGACGCCGTCATCAAAGCCCAGGCAGATATTGCCGACGCCTGTGGTGCTCGTCCTCCCGAGTGCGGCTAGCTGGCCGTTGAAAGCCTGGGTTACACTGGCGCTTTTGCCGAGGCGATAGCATTGAAAGCGTTGATTCAGCGGGTCTCTCACGCTCGGGTAGAGGTCGATGGGCAGACGGTGGGGGCCATCGATCGCGGATTATTAGTGCTGTTGGGGGTAGAGCAACAGGACGATGAAGCCTGCGCCGATAAGCTCATGGATAAATTACTGGCCTATCGGGTATTTTCCGATGACCAGGGCAAGATGAACCTCAGTGTGCGGGATGTTGCCGGCGGCATCTTGCTGGTATCGCAATTCACGCTGGCGGCCGATACGCGCAAAGGCTTACGTCCTGGGTTTTCCAGCGCCGCGCCACCGGCCGCCGCCGAGCGGCTTTACCATTATGTGCTGACTCGACTGAGAGGGCAGCACGAACCGGTGGCCTGTGGTATGTTTGGGGCCGATATGCAAGTGAGCTTGACTAACGACGGCCCAGTGACGTTTTTACTGGAGCAGTCGGGCGCGCGCTAGCCGCACTGACACAAGTGCAACATAACAATAAGCGGGTGAGTACAACAATATGATGAAAGTGCATCAAGGTCGCATACTGATCGTGGATGACAACTCGGTCAACATTGTCATCGTCGAAAAAATTCTACGTCAAGACGGCTTTGCACACATCGATTCCACCACCGATGCCAAAGCGGTACGCGAGCTTTACAGAGAGCACCGCTACGACGCCATTTTACTGGACGTACACATGCCCGAACTCAATGGCTTTGACGTCATGGCGGAACTGGCAGAAGATCACCCTGATGATTACCTACCCATTCTGGTGCTCACCGCAGATCACTCGCCGGAAACGCGCCACCTGGCACTTAGCTCTGGTGCTAAGGATTTTATCAGCAAGCCCTTCGAGCGCGTGGAAGTTCTCTTTCGCGTGCGCAATCTGGTGGAGGTGCGCATGTTGCATAAGGCGGTGTTGGACTCGCGCGAACAGCTAGAATTGAAAGTGCGCGAGCGCACCCGGCAGTTGTACGAAGCGCAAATAAAATTAATTGAGTGCCTGGGTAAAGCCGCCGAATACCGCGATACCCACACCGGTATGCACGTAGTGCGCATGAGCCATGCATCGGCATTGTTGGCGCGCCAAATGGGCTTGAGTGACGAAGAGTGTGAAATTATTTTGCACGCCAGTCCCATGCATGACATTGGTAAGATAGCGATTCCCGACGACGTCCTGTTAAAACAGGGCAAGCTCGATAGCAAAGAGTGGCAAACCATGAAAACCCACGCCGAAGTGGGCGCGGAAATTCTCGGCAGTTACGATTCGAAATTGATGGAGGTGGCGGCCATTATCGCTAAAACCCACCACGAACGCTGGGATGGCAAAGGCTATCCGCAGGGGTTAAAGGGCGAGGAAATACCTTTGTATACGCGCATTGTCAGCGTGTGTGATGTGTTTGACGCGCTCACCTCCAATCGCCCTTACAAAGTTGCCTGGCCGGTGGCCAAGGCGCTGGATTATTTAAAAGAAAACAGCGGCACCCAGTTCGACCCCGCCGTGGTGAACGAATTCGTGTCGATACTCGATCAAGTGCTGGATATCCGGCAGCAGTTTCCCGACGTGCAATCAGAACAGCGCCATTGATTTGCGCGTACATCATCATTAACAACAAGAGGATAAGCCGATGGACCCTTTATCGTCAGTGATGTTTGTTTTTGGCCTGGTGTTGTTGGCCGTGAGTTGGGTGTTACTGCTGCAGGTTTCGTTTCAAACGGATTATGCCTGGGGCTTGGCTACCTTGTTTGTGCCACCGCTGTCGTATCTGTATAGCCTTTTTGCCTGGGACAAGGCCCGCGAAGTTATCTACTTTGCAGCGGGTGGTTGTTTGCTTCTCATACTTTCGTTGGGCTAGCGCCTTCTGCCAAAAGTTCGAGACATTAAAGCGGATTGACGTTTTCGGCCTGTGGGCCCTTTTGACCTTGGGTTACGGTCATTGTTACTTTCTGGCCGTCGCGCAGCGTCTTTCGGCCACTGCCGTTGATGGCGCTGAAATGGACAAACACATCCTTCCCGCCTTCTTGTTCAATAAAGCCAAAACCCTTTTCGTCGTTAAACCACTTTACAGTGCCTTCAACCTGATCAGACATAGTCTTTCCATTTCTTTGCAATTGCCCCAACGGCGGAGCCTTAAAATCTGTCTGCCGTTTGTAGCCTGAAGGCTAACACTGTCCGGCAGACACCTTACCTGCGCCGTAGGACCGCAAGAACACTTGTCTGATCCCGTACCACAAAAGCACAGTTAGCTTGATTCTACACGGATATTTATTTTTTGTTAGGGGCCCTATGCACTTTTTGGAACTTTCGTCTACTAAACTATTGAATAAACGCACAGAGTTAAGGGGTATTTTATTGGGCTTGGGTATTGGATTTCTCAATCATGCGGCCAATGAGTACACCGGACTCAAATAGCAGCCACATGGGCACCGCCAGCAAGGATTGGGAAATGACATCCGGCGGGGTGAGCAGCATGCCGATGACAAAACAGGACACAACAATATACGGGCGTTTGCCGGCCAGGCTTGCACTGCTGGTAATGCCCATGGAGATGAGCAACACGGTTGCCACTGGAATCTGAAAGGCGAGTCCGAAGGCAAAGAAGAGTTTTAATACAAAATTTAAATAGAGACTGATGTCGGTCATGACCGTGACGCTGGCCGGACCGACACTGGTGAAAAAACCAAACACCAGTGGAAAGACAACAAAGTAGGCAAAGGCCATGCCGGCATAAAATAAGCTGACGCTGGCGCACAGCAAGGGTAGTGCATAACGCTTTTCGTGGCGGTACAGGGCCGGCGCAATGAAACCCCAGAGCTGGTACAGCAAGTAGGGAATGGCTACCACAACACTGGCAAATAGTGTGAGCTTAAAGGGCGTGAAAAAGGGCGACGTCACATCCGTGGCGATCATGCTGGCATTGGGCGGCAAAAATTTTTGCAGGGGCGCGGCGACAAAGGTGTAAATGTCATTGGCAAAATAAAATAGCCCCAGAAAAACAACAAGCACAGCCAGTAACATGCGCAACAACCGGTCGCGTAACTCGATCAGGTGCTGAACCAGCGGTAGGGGTTGGTCGGTCATGCTTTATCCTGCGCGGGCGGTGGGACGTCGGTGGGTTGAGCTGGCTTGGGCGCTTCGTCCATGTGTGCATGGTCGGGCAATTCCTCGTGCTCTACGTAACCGTCGCGCAGTACGCGCTGGATTTCTTCGCGGCTGGCGTTCAGCTCGCGCATAATGGCTTCATTGTGCAGTTGGCGGCGAATGTCATCGGTGCCGAGCTGTTGTTCCAGCTCGGCTTTGGTGGACAGGATGCTGCGCTTAATGCGGCCAATCCACAAACTCAGGGTGCGAATAGTCTCCGGCAGGCGCTCGGGCCCAATGACCAGCAGCCCTACGATTGCGACGACGAGTAACTCAAAAAAGCCAATATCAAACATCCGGTGCCGCTCGGTGTGTTATTTGCTGTCGGATTTGGCGTCGGCTTTGACCTTGCTGGCATCCGCTTGGGGGGTGTTTTTTTCCAGCGCAGCCGGTGTGGCTTCCTCGTCTTGCTTGGGTTTGTCGTCATCGCTGACCGCTTTGCGAAACCCTTTAATGGCATCGCCCAAATCGCTGCCAATACTGCGCAGCCGCTTGGTGCCAAATAATACGATTACGATGGCCAGAATGAGCACTAGGCTCCAGATATTAATACCGCCGAGTCCCATGGGAATCTCCTACGAATGTGATGAGTCTGAAGGGCGATTGGCTTTTTCAACCAGCCCGGAAAGGTCGAAGCGACGGTCTAGCTCGTGCAGCACGTCCTCCGCCGATAAATTGAGGTGCGATAGCATCACCAGTGTGTGAAACCAGAGGTCGGCAGTTTCGTACACGACGGCATCCGTATTGCCGCTGCGGTCGCAATCCTTGGCGGCGATGATGGTTTCTACGGATTCTTCGCCCACCTTTTCCAAAATCTTGTTAAGGCCCTTGTGGTGCAGAGAGGCTACGTAGGAGTTGTCTGGCGATGCGGTTTTGCGCGCTTCCAGAACAGCCGACAGGCGCGTAAGCAGTTCACTCATGTGTACATCTCTTTTGGGTCTTTTAATACGGGGTCGGTCGTTGACCACTGGCCATCTTGCAGCACGCGATACAGGCACGAGGCGCGACCGGTGTGGCAGGCAATACCGCCTATTTGATCCACCTGGAGGCAGATCATATCACCATCGCAGTCCAGGCGGATCTCTTTCACTTTTTGCGTGTGGCCGGAGCTTTCGCCTTTGTGCCACAAGCGCCGGCGCGAGCGGCTGAAATAAACCGCCTCGCCCTTGGCTACGGTTTGCGCCAGGGCTTCGCGGTTCATCCAGGCCATCATGAGAATACGACCTGTGTGGGCGTCCTGGGCAATGGCGGCCACCAGGCCGTCGGCGTTGAAGTTTACGTGATCGAGAAAGGATGCTGGCATGGCAAAATGTAATTGTGGTTGAAATACCTAGTGTACCTAATTTGAGCGCTCGGCTGGGGTAAGAATTAGCGCTTGAGCCAGACCGCGCCGGCCAGGCCTAACAGCGCCCAGCTGGCCATTGGCAGGCTGGCGAGCGCCGCCAGCCAGCCAGGGTGCGCCAGAGCGCCGGCGGCCACCAGAAGCAGAGCGCTCAGTGCCAGGTTTCGGCGGCGACGGCGCGCCGTGTGTCGCTCGGTCTGGCGCAGTTGCGCCTGGTTCTCCAGGCTGGCAAGCCGATCGCTCAACTGGGCGGAGCTGCTGAGTGCGTCAAACAGTTTTTGCGGCATTTGCGGCAGCTTTTCCAGCCACTCGGGGCCAAACCGCTGAATCTCTGCCAGCAGGGTTTTAGGGTGGTAGCGGCGCTTCATCCAGCGCTCCAAAAACGGCTGCGCAGTGCTCCACAGGTCGAGTTGAGGGTAGAGCTGCCGGCCCAGCCCCTCGATGTTCAGCAGGGTTTTTTGCAGTAGCACCAGTTGCGGTTGCACAGTCATATCAAAGCGTCGCGCGGTGCGAAATAGCTGTAGTAACACCATGCCAAAGGAAATTTCCGCCAGCGGTTTTTCGAAGATGGGCTCGCACACAGTGCGAATGGCACTCTCGAAATCGGCAATGCGCGTGTGCGCCGGCACCCAGCCCGAGTCCACATGCAGCTGCGCCACCTGGCGGTAGTCGCGGCGAAACATGGCCAGCAAGTTGCGCGCCAGGTAATACTGATCCTCGGTGGTTAGGCTGCCCATGATGGCGGTGTCGACGGCGATATAGCTGGGTGCATCGGGTTGCTCGCGCGCGACAAAAATATTGCCTGGGTGCATGTCGGCGTGAAAAAAATTGTGCTCGAACACCTGGGTGAAAAATATCTCCACACCCCGCTCGGCCAGGCGCCTCATATTGGTGTTTTGGGCTTTCAGCGCCGCTATGTCGCTCACCCCAATGCCGTGAATGCGCTCTTGTACCATGACGTTTTCGCGGCAGTAGTCCCAGTAGACATCCGGCACGTACAGTAGCGGTGAACCTAGAAAATTGCGCCGCAGCTGGGTGCAGTTTGCGGCCTCGCGCAGCAGGTTTAGCTCGTCGTTAATGGTGTGCCGGTAGTCGTCCACAACTTCCACCGGGCGCAGGCGGCGGCCGTCTTGGCTCACGCGCTCGAGCAGTCGGGCGAGCAGCCGCAACAGGGCGATATCCCGTTCGATAATGGGCTCTAAACCGGGCCGGACCACTTTGACGATGACCTCCCGACCGTCGGCCAGGGTGGCACTGTGCACTTGGGCGATGGAGGCGCTGGCCAGAGGCGCCGGGGATATCTCGGCAAAAACCGCCGCTACGGGTTGTCCGAGCGCCTGCTCTACCAACGCGGTCCACTGGGCGCTGGCAAAGGGCGCCACATCGTCTTGCAGCTTGGCCAGTTCTGCGGCCAGAGGGGTGGGAATCAGGTCGGGACGGGTGGACAGCAGCTGGCCGAATTTGATGAATATGGGGCCGAGTCGCTCCAGTGCGAGCCTCAGGCGCACCGGCGCCGGCGCTTTGGGGGAGGGGGCAAGCGCGAGCGGGGCCAGTATGCACCGGAGCCACAGGGGCTTATTGGTAGGCAGCAGCTGATCCAATCGGTAGCGCAGCAAGACAGCTAGGATCACAAAAAGTCGGTTCAGTGCGCGCACGGGCAGGTCTCAGTTGTCAGTGGTGGGTGGTTTTGAGTTGGGCGCGCAGCGCGGCGAGCCGGGCTTCCAGTCGATCGGCTGCCAGCGCTAGCTGGTCTACCTCGGCGCCAAATTGCGCCAGTGCTGTGCGGCTGGGCAATAGCTGCAGTTCTTCGGTGAGATAGGGTTCGAGTTGCCCTTGTAAGTTGGCGGCCTGTTGTTTGCCGTAGCGGTGCAATTGCGCGAAACCGGCGGCCAGAGGGTGTGCTAAATCGTCGCCCAGGTAGCTCGCCAGCCAGTCTTCCCAGTCGATATCGAGCCCTTCTAGGCAGTTCTTCAATGTCAGCAGCAGCTGGGTTTCGCCGGTTACTTGCACGCCGCTGCCGGCCAAGTTGAGCTGTTGGCCATCGGCGAGCTTGAGCAGATCCAGCAGCCGGCCGCGCACCAGGCAGGCCACTGGCAGTTCGCACTGGCCCTGCAAATCGAGGCGATCGCCCCTCGGGCACAGGTAGATATCCAGTTGCGGCTGGGTAAGTTGCAGTTGCACCACCTTGCCCGCCAATTGGGCCAGGGTTTGGCGGGTGGCTGGGTCGTGTTGCAGCGCTTTGTTGATGAGTGCTTCGGCGGCAGCCAGCGCGCCGGTCTGCAGGGTATACATCAGGGTTTCACGCCCTTGTGCAAGGCCACAATGCCACCGGTCATGTTGTAGTAGCGAGTTTGCGCAAAGCCCGCGGTGTCCATCATGGCCTTCAACGTTTCCTGGTCTGGGTGCATGCGTATACTTTCCGCCAGGTAGCGGTAGGAGTCGCTGTCGTTGGCAATTAACTTACCCATGGTGGGCAGCAGCCGGAATGAATAGGTGTCGTAGATTTTTTCCAGCAGGCCGTTGGTGGGCTTGGAAAATTCCAGCACCAGCAGGCGGCCGCCGGGCTTCAATATGCGCAGCATCGAGGCCAGCGCCAGGTCTTTGTCGGTAACGTTGCGCAGGCCGAAAGCGATGGTGATGCAATCAAAGGTGTTGTCGGGAAAGGGCAGAAACTGGGCATCTGCCTGGGCGTATTGCACATTGCCCACATCGCCTAGGTCGATGAGTTTGTCGCGCCCGACTCGCAGCATAGATTCGTTGATATCGGCCAATATCACGAGGCCATCAGCACCCACCAGACGCGCAAATTTGTGACTTAAATCACCTGTGCCGCCGGCAATATCGAGCACCTTGTCGCCCGGGCGCACGCCCGATAACTCGATGGTAAACCGTTTCCAGAGGCGGTGGATACCGCCGGACATGACATCGTTCATCATGTCGTACTTGGCGGCCACTGAGTGAAAGACGCCGGCCACGCGCTTGGCCTTATCGGCCACGGCAACCTGTTCAAAGCCAAAGTGGGTGGTGCCTGGTTCGGAATGTTTTTCGGACATAGTGTGCGTTTGCGAGCCTCGTTGTGGTGACCGGATTCTACCTTGTTGCGAGGGCTTTGTCGGCATTGGATCTGGGCGCTGGATGGACACAAAAAAACCGGGCCTCGGCCCGGTTTAGTCGGCAGCGCGGAAATTAGCCCTTAAATCGCTCGCGCATGCCCTGTATGGCCTGATAGAAAGAAGGCAGTAACAGGGTGCCAAAGACGGTGGCCGCCAGCATGCCACAGAGTACGGTGGTGCCCAGCGAAACCCGCGAGGCCGCCCCGGCGCCCGTAGCCGTTACCAGAGGTAGCACGCCCAGCACGAACGACAGCGCCGTCATGAGCACTGCCCGAAAACGCAGGCGCGCGGCGTTGGCAGCCGCCTCGCGGATAGAGCGGCCGGCGGCGCGCTCCTCCATGGCAAATTCCACGATCAGAATCGCCGTTTTGGCGGCCAGCCCCAGCAGCAACACCATGCCCACTTGCGCGTAGACGTCGTTAACCATGCCGCTCAGGTACAGGCCCGCCAAGGCCCCGAATACCGCGATGGGCACCGCGCCGAGCACGGCAAAGGGAATATTCCAGCTTTCGTACTGAGCCACGAGAAATAAGTAAACGAATACCAGCGCCATGCCGAACAACAGCGGTGCCAAGTTGCCGGCCTCCACTTCCTGGCGCGATTGACCCGACCATTCGAAGGCGTAGCCCTCTGGCATCTGGTCGGCCAGTGCACGCATGGCCTCGAGTGCATCGCCGGAGCTAAAGCCCGGTGCCGCCTCGCCGTTAATGGTGGCAGAGCGGAACATGTTGAAGCGCGATATGCTGGTGGGTCCCTGCGTGGGGGTCAGGGTTGCCAGCGTAGAGAGCGGTACCATTTCACCGTTCTTGTTGCGCACATAAAAGTGCAGCAGGTCCGAGGGCTCTTGTCGGTATTCGCTCTCCGCCTGGATGATGACCCGATAGTTGCGGCCGAAGCGCGAGAAATCGTTGATGTACAACGAGCCCAGCTGCGCCTGCAGGGTCATGAATATTTCAGACAGTTGAATACCCATGGCCTTGGCCTTATTGCGATCGACATCCAGGTAATACTGCGGCACATTGGCGCGGTAAGTACTGAAGGCATAGGCTAGATCTTCGCGCTGATTGGCGGCGTAGATCAGGCCGCCCATGACCTGGGCCAGCTCCTTGGCATCGCGGCCGAGGGTATCCTGCAGGCGGAAGTCAAAGCCCGAAGCGGTACCCAGACCCGGCACGGGCGGCGGGTTAATGACCATGACCTGCGCATCGGGTAGCGCCCAGAGTTTACCCTGCAGTTTTTTCTGCAGATTGTCGGCAAATAAGGCCAGCTCGCGCCGTTCAGACCAGTGCTCCAAAATGACAATACCCAGGCCGCCGTTGGTGGCGCCGCCGCTCAACAGGCTGAAGCCCGAGACGGTAATTACGCTGCGTACGCCCGCTTCGTTCTCAATGGCTTTAGAGACCTTGCGCATTACCGCCTCGGTGCGATTGGCGGAGGCGGCATCGGGCAGTTGCACGTCCACGAACAAAAAGCCCTGATCTTCGTTCGGGACAAAGCCCGTGGGAGTGGTCGTCATCAGCCAGTAGGTGCTGCCCAGTAACAGGAGTGTAAAGATGCCCACCCGACCGCCGCGCTTCAACAGCCAGCCCACCGCACCCGTGTAGCGGTCGGTGACTTTGTGAATTACCTTATCCACTGGCGCCAGCCAGCTAATGGGTTTCATGTACTCCGGCTTCAACAGCACGGCACACAGCGCCGGGCTGAGTGTTAGTGCGTTAATGGAGGAAATGAAAACGGCCGAAGAAATGGTGACGGAAAATTGTTTGTAGATTTCGCCAGTGATGCCGGGCATAAAACCCACGGGCACAAATACCGCCATCAGCACCAAGGTGGTGGCGATGACCGGGCCGGTCACCTGCTCCATGGCTTTGAGGGTGGCTTGCACGCCGTCGAGGCCTTCTTCTTTCATTAAACGCTCGACGTTTTCTATCACCACAATGGCGTCGTCGACGACCACGCCGATGGCCAGCACCAGGCCAAACAGCGTGATGGTATTGACCGAGTAGCCAAGAGCATTCATCAGCGCAAAGGTACCCACCAGCGACACCGGGATAGCAATGGCTGGAATGAGCGTAGCGCGCCAGTTTTGCAGAAACAAAAACACCACCAAAATGACCAGCCCAATGGCGACGTAAAGAGTGGAGTAAACCTCGGCGATGGATTCGTTAATGAAATCCGTGGTGTCGTACATGATGTCGTAGCGAATGCCGTCGGGCAGGCTGGCACCCAGGCGCGCCATTTCGGTGTGAATAGCTTCGGCCACCTGGGTGGCGTTGGCATCGGACAGTTGATAGATCACCAAAAAAGCGGTGTCTCTGCCGTTCAGCTCCACCGCATTGCGGTAGCTGCGCGCGCCCATCTCAACCTGCGCCACGTCCTTCAGGCGCAGGTAGCCGCCGTCGGGGCGGGCGCGCAGAATGGTGTCGGCAAATTGACTGGCGTCCTGCAGCCGACCCTGGGTTTGAATGGTGTATTCAAACTGCTGCCCGGGTAGCACCGGGCCGTCGCCCAACTTACCCGCCGCCACCACGGTATTTTGCTCGGTGATTGCCGCTTGAATGTCGCTGACGGTAATGTCTAGCGCCTGCATTTTGTCGGGGTTTAGCCAAATGCGCATGGCGTATTGAAAATCGCCCATCACTTCGGCTTTGGCCACCCCGGGAATACGCGCCAGAGGTTCCTGTAAGTTGCTGATGGCGTAATTGGAGAGGAAGGTGGTATCGAACTCCTTGCGCTCGCTGATGAGGTTGATACCCAGCAGCATACTGGTGGATTGTTTTAAGGTTTGTACGCCGTTGCGCATTACTTCCGGCGGCAAACTGGCCTCGGCCAGGGACGCGCGGTTTTTGACGTTTACCTGCGCCATGTCGCCGTCGACACCAGTTTTAAAGGTGACGGTAATGGTGGCCAAGCCGCTGTTAGAGGCGGTGGACTCCATGTACTCCATGCCCTCTACGCCATTGATCTGCTCTTCGAGCGGGCGCAGCACCGTTTCTTCGACCACCTCGGCCGAGGCGCCGGGGTAGGTGGCGGTGACTTGAATCTGTGTGGGGGCAATTTCGGGGTATAAGTTGACGGGGAGCGTAAACAGCGAGAGCAGGCCCGCGAGTGTGATCACGATGGAAATCACAAACGCAAACTTGGGCCTGTGAATAAAAAATTTACTGATCATGGCGCTTAATCCTCGCTGTCTGCGGCGGCATTATCGCCTTTGGGTTGTGCGTCGCCTTTGGGGGCTGCGTCGGTCGCGAGGCTGGATACGGCGCCGGTGCTTGGGTCTACTGTTTTCAATGTGGGGGCCACGGTGGCGCCGGCACGGACTTTTTGCAGACCTTCGACAATCACGCGCTCACCGGCTTCCAGGCCCTGTTCCACCACCCACAGGGCACCGTAGCGACGGCCCAGGGTGACAAAGCGCTGGACCACTTTGTTTTCGCCATCCACCACTAGGACAAAGTCGCCCTGTTGGTTTTCCTGTACCGCAGACTGCGGAATGAGCGCGCGGGTTTCCTTGAGTTGGCTTTCGACCAGCAGCGTGGTGTACAGACCGGGCAGCACTGTGTGGTTCGGGTTGTCGAACAGTGCGCGCAGGCTGACGGTGCCGGTGGTCGCGTCAACTTTGGTGTCGGCGAAATCCAGCGTGCCCAGGTGGGGGTGCTCCACCTTGTTTGGCAGCAGTAATTTCAGGGTGTACAACTGGCCGGCGTCGCTGTTGGTCTTTGCCTTCTCCTGTAAGTAGGCCGAGTAGCTGGCCTCTTCCAGTTGGAAATTCACTTTGATTTGATCGATGTTGACCAGCGTGGCCAGGGCGCCGGTGGCCGGCCCGACGGTATTGCCCTCGCTAAAATTGGATTTGCCAATCTGACCGGCAAAGGGCGCTTTAATTTTGGTGTAGCTCAAATCGATTTCGGCGTTTTCCACGGCAGCCTGTGCCGCCAATACCGAGGCGTCGGCCTGCTGTTTGTTCGCCGTGAGTTTGTCCAGGTCCGACTGGGAGATAAAACCCTGTGGCGCCAGCTCTTCGCCGCGGGCCAGATCCCGCGCAGCGCGCGCCTGTTCCGCTTTGCGCGCGGCCAGCTCAGCCTTGGCCTGGGACAGGCGCGCCCGGTAGGTGTCGGGGTTTATTTCAAACAACACTTGATCGGCGGCTACCAGCCCGCCTTCCTGAAAATTCTTTTTTTCCAGAGTGCCTTCAACCCGGGCAATGAGCTGCACTTCGGCGGCAGCTTCGGTGCGCGCCACAAACTCCCGGCTACCGCCGATATCCTGATTGGTCACCTCCACAACGGATACCGCCGCCGGTGGCGCCGTAGGTGCGGGTGCCTTTTTACTACAGCCGGCCAGGCCGGTAAGGCCGAGCAGTAGCGCGCTGGCTGCGAGAGTGGTGTGAAGTGGGCGTAGGCTCATGGTGTTCATCCTTGTGGTGAGGAAGTTACAGAATTTTTACAACAGAGGTGTCTGGATCGCGGGTTGCCTTAGCCTGGTGCAAGGCTTGCAGATAGTCGTCCCAATAGCGCTCTCGATGGAGCGCCAGGTCGTGCAGGTAATGCCAGGTGTAAATGCCGCTGTCGTGGCCGTCGCTGAACACCAGTTTAATGGCGTAACTGCCCACCGGTTCGATGGCCTGAATGGCGACATTGCGCTTGCCCGTTTGCAGTACGGCCTGGCCAGGCCCATGGCCTTTGACTTCGGCCGACGGGGAGTGAACGCGCAGAAATTCTGCCGTGAGCTGATACGACTCGCCACTAAAAACCAGTTCGAGCGTCTGCGTGCCTTTGTGCAGTTTTATCTTGTCGGGCACCATGCCGGGCTACCAGAGGGGATTTTGGTGGCCAGAGTATACCAACCTAAAAGCGGCAATGACCATTACTGGGCCGAACTAGACGCAGATTTGATTAAGTTGTTGGTCAACAGCTTTGGCTTGCTGCAATTGCGCCTGGGTGCGCTCGGCCGTGTCGGTTAATCGCTCGCTGATATTTTGACTCAGCGCATTAACTTGGTTCATGCGCTGATTAATCGTGGCCGTGGCACTTTGTTGGCGCTGGGTGCCTTCTGCAATTTGTTGGGTAAGCTGGTTGACGTGCTGGGTGGAGGACTGGGCCTGTTGAATGACGGCCTCCATGGCCAGGCTTTGGGCCAGACTGGTTTCACTCAGTGCCAGGCAATCGGTGATGCCGCCGACGGCTTGGTTGGCGCTGGCTTGCAGTTGGGCCACGGTATGTTGAATCTCCACGGTGGACTCCTGCGTGCGATGTGCCAGTGCGCGCACTTCGTCGGCGACTACCGCAAAGCCCCGCCCCTGCTCGCCGGCCCGCGCCGCTTCAATGGCGGCATTCAGCGCCAGTAAATTGGTCTGCTCGGCAATGCTTCCAATAACGTCTAACACCGATCCAATCTGCGCACTTTGCTGTTTTAAATGGCCAATGTCCTGCGCGATAGCATCAATTTTTTGGCCCAGGGTTTGTACGGAATCCCGGCTGGCGGCATAGGCGTTGCTGCCCTCGGCCAGCAAATTGACGGTTTCCCGCGCGGCGTCGCTGATGGCCTGGCCGCGTTCAGACAGGGCGCGAGACGCGTCGGTGATCTGGTGGATGACATCAGTTACCTCGTCGATATCGCGCGACTGAGCGTGCACGTCCTGCGACGATTGCCCCATGGTGTTGGCCAGGTGTTCGGCAATATCTGCCAGTTGTCGGGAGTTGTTTCGGGCGCCGTCTAAAATTTCGCGCAGTTGATCGACGAAGTTGGCCAGTAGGGTGTTGGCCTGGTTGAGTTCATCGTGGTGCCGGTCGGGTAGTGGATCTGTGGGTGCGCGTTCGGGATCGGCCACGAGTTGCAGGTAGTGCACCGTGCGCTGCAGCCGTCGGCCAATACGGTAGTGAACAAACACGTAGGCGGCGCCGCTTTGCAGGGTCAGTGCTAGCGCCAGCCCGATGACGCCCGCCGCCGGGCCACTGGGTGCGGCAATCCAAAATAGCAACAAACTCAAACCGCCAACGGCTGCACTGAGTCCCAGCGTTTGGCGGGCCAGTGTATTCTGGATTGCATCGTTCATAGGCCGGATCTGTCCTAGCTTGCTGATTGTTGGCGTCGCAGGCGCGACCGAGGCGCAAGCTGCGTTTCAGGTTAGCGGCCAAAGGGGGGCTTTCTTTAAGAGGGGGCCAAGTGTGAATGCGCCAACGGGGCGTGCCAGGGCACAAGGGGCACGCGATTGGTGCCCCTGTGTAAGGCTTAATGTGCCTATAGGATGAAGCGGCTCAAGTCCTCGTCCTGGGCCAGCTCGCCCAGTTGGGCATCGACAAAAGCTGCGTCTACCTGTAGGGTTTTATCGCCGTTGCCGGAGTTAAAGGAGGCGGATTCCATCAGCTTTTCGATCACGGTGTGCAGGCGGCGGGCGCCGATATTTTCGGTGCGCTCGTTAACCTGAAACGCCGTTTCTGCGATGCGCCGAATGCCGTCGGGTGTAAACGTCACCTCGACCCCCTCGGTGGCCATCAGCGCTTTTTGCTGCTCGGTCAGCGAGGCCCGGGGCTCGGTTAGAATGCGTTCAAAATCCTCTGGCGTGAGGGCTTTGAGTTCGACGCGAATGGGCAGTCGCCCCTGCAGCTCTGGAATCAGATCCGACGGCTTGGCAAAGTGGAAGGCGCCACTGGCGACGAACAAAATGTGGTCGGTTTTAATCATGCCGTGCTTGGTGGAGACGGTGCTGCCTTCGATCAGGGGCAGTAAATCGCGCTGCACGCCTTCGCGCGACACATCGGCACCACTGTTGCCGTTGCGCTTGGCAACCTTGTCGATTTCGTCGATAAACACGATGCCGTTTTGCTCGGCGGCCTCAATGGCGAGGGCTTTGACTTCCTCTTCGTTGACGAGTTTGCCGGCTTCTTCTTCGCATAATTGCTTAAAGGCCTGCTTGACAGTCATTTTGGATTTTTTGCGCTTTTGCTTGCCCATGGAGGAAAACATGTTTTGCAGCTGGCTGGTCATTTCTTCCATACCGGGCGGCGCCATGATTTCGACGCCCACAGACACGGCGGCCACGTCGATTTCGATTTCTTTGTCGTCCAGCTCGCCTTCGCGCAGCTTTTTCCGAAACACTTGGCGGGTGCTGGAGTCGGGCTTGGCTTCTGGTTCGTCCTCGGCGGTGCGCGGAGGCGGCAGGAGCGCGTCCAGAATGCGTTCTTCGGCAGCTTCCTCGGCGCGGTATTTAACCTTTTCCTGGGCCTGTTCGCGGTGCATTTTAATGGATACGTCCACTAGATCGCGCACGATGGAATCCACATCGCGGCCCACGTAGCCCACTTCGGTAAATTTGGTGGCCTCCACTTTGATAAATGGCGCATTGGCGAGCTTTGCCAGGCGCCGGGCGATTTCGGTTTTGCCCACGCCGGTTGGACCAATCATCAAGATGTTTTTGGGTGTGACTTCGGTGCGCAATTCGTCGTTTAACTGCATGCGCCGCCAACGGTTGCGCAGCGCGATAGCAACGGCGCGCTTGGCGTCTTGCTGGCCAACAATGTGTCGGTCCAGCTCGTGCACAATTTCACTGGGGGTCATATTCGACATAGGGCTAGCTCAATTCTTCTATAGTCAGGTGATTGTTGGTAAACACGCAGATATTGCCGGCAATGGTTAGCCCCTGCTCGACGATGAGCCGTGCATCCAGCTCGGTGTTGTCCAGCAGCGCACGCGCGGCGGCCTGGGCGAAAGGGCCGCCCGAGCCGATGGCTATCAGGTCGTCTTCTGGCTGGATGACGTCGCCGTTGCCGGTAATGATTAGCGAGGCGTCTTTGTCGGCCACGGCCAAAAGGGCCTCCAGGCGGCGCAGGGCGCGATCGGTGCGCCAATCTTTGGCCAGCTCTACGGCGGCGCGCACCAGTTGACCATTGTGGGCCTCGAGTTTGGCTTCAAAGCGCTCGAACAGGGTGAAAGCGTCGGCTGTCCCGCCGGCAAACCCAGCCAGTACTTGATTGTTGTACAGCCGTCGCACTTTGCGGGCATTGCCCTTCATGACGGTATTGCCGAGCGAAACCTGGCCATCGCCGCCGAGTACGACTTTGCCTTCGCGGCGCACAGAGAGAATAGTTGTCACGGGAAGTCCTTAGCGTTTGCGCGTGAGAACTTTCCAGATGGGGGTGGCGCCGGTTGAATTCAACCGGCTGGGGCGATTAACCGGCTTTGCGCTTGAGTAGCAGGGTGTCGAACTGGTTGGATACCAGGGTACTGCGGGCATTGGCCATTGAGGAAGTGTTGGTAAAGGGCCCCACAATAACGCGGTGCCAAGTTTCGCCGGTTTTCACTGTAACTTTTTCCACTTTGGCGTCCATGTTCAGCAAAATCAGCTTGGCGCGCACGCTGTCGGCGTCCTCGGCTTTGCGAAAAGAGCCCACTTGCAGCAGGTACTCCACCTTATCGGTATTCTGCTGCTGCA
Organism: Simiduia sp.; assembly: GCF_058345725.1. Lineage (NCBI taxonomy): Bacteria > Pseudomonadati > Pseudomonadota > Gammaproteobacteria > Cellvibrionales > Cellvibrionaceae > Simiduia > Simiduia sp. The sequence continues at coordinate 48,654 of NZ_JBTUOC010000020.1, forward strand.
GTTGGAGGCGCGTTTCCTCGGGCGTTTCGACCTGTACTTCACTCTCTTCCAGCAGTTTATAAAAGTCGAAGCGCGGCTTGGGTACTGATTTTTCAGGTGCCTGCGCCTTGGGGGTGCTGGCGATCTTGGGCGCGCTCTTGGCGGCCGGAGGCTGGTCGGCCAGATACACCAAAAACATGACAAAGGCGCCCAGCACCGCGCCGGTAAACAGCCATACCCAGCCGGGCACCTCAGATTTCTTTTTACTGGGTTGCTTGCGGCGTTTGCGATTGGCGAAATCTTGGGTCATGGCTCTCGGTACATCGTGTTTGGGCGGGCATTGTAAAGGATTGCGCGGCCGGCGTCAGTGCGTTTCCTGCGGGTCCACATCTAGCGCCCAGCGCACACGGCGGCTCAAGGCCAGCTGTTCGAGCTGGGCTATCCACTGGGGCAGAAAGCGTTGCATCTGGGATCTGGCGGAGGCTTGCAGCTGCAGGAGAAAGCGGTACCTGTCCTGCCGCTTTTCCATGGCTGCGGGCAGCGGGCCCAGGTAGCGAAACTGCGGGCTGGCGGCGATCAGCTGTTCGGCGGCGGCCCGCGCCTGCTGTAAAAATTGCAGCGCATTGTCGGGGCGCTTGGACTCGGCGCGCAGAATGGCCATGGCGCTGAAGGGGGGCAACTCGGCCAGTTGGCGCTCGCGCAAAAGCTGTTTGGCCAGCCCCCCGTAGCCCTGGCTGAGTAAAAGCTGCAAATAGGGGTGGTCGACGTGGTGGCTTTGCAGCAAGACCTGGCCTTGTAGGGCCTCGCGACCTGCGCGGCCGGCGACCTGGATGATGAGCTGGGCCATTTTTTCCGTGGCCCTGAAGTCGGGCGAAAAAAGGCCGCCGTCGGCATCCAGAATCACCACCGTGGAGACGCGCGGAAAGTGGTGCCCCTTGGCGAGCATTTGGGTGCCCACCAGCACACAGGGTTCGCCCGTGTGAATTTGTTCCAACATGGCGTTGAGTTGCTTCTGCGAGCGGGTCGAGTCCCGATCGATACGCAGCACCGGGACCTCGGGCAGCAGTTTGCTCAGCTGTGCCTCGGTGCGCTCGGTGCCGGCGCCAATATGCTGCAGCGCCGAGCCCTGGCAGTCCGGGCATTGGGAGGGTACCCGGCGCTGGTGATCGCAGTGGTGGCAGTGCAAGTGATAGGGCTGCTGGTGCAATGTCATGCGCGCATCGCAGCGGGGGCATTTGGCCTGCCAGCCGCAAAAGTGGCACATGATCAGCGGTGCAAATCCGCGCCGGTTGATAAACACCAACACTTGTTCGCCGCGGCCAATGGCGGCTTTGAGCAGCTGTAAGCTCTCGGGGGCCAGGCCCTCCTGTAGCGCTGTATTGCGAATATCCACCGGTCGCAGTTGCGATAAATGTCGGGCTGCGGCCTGGCGGCGCAATTGTAGGTGCCGGTAGCGGCCGGCCTGAGCGTTTGCCAGGCTTTCTAGTGACGGGGTGGCACTGCCCAGGATCAGGGGAATGCGCAATTGGTGTGCGCGGTAGACGGCCAGGTCGCGGGCGGAGTAGCGAAATCCTTCCTGCTGTTTATAGGAGCTGTCGTGCTCCTCGTCCACAATGATGATACCCGGGTGTTTTAGCGGCGCAAAAACTGCTGAGCGGGTGCCGATGACAATGCGGTCTAGCCCGGCGCGAGCACGCAGCCAAGCAAGGTTGCGGCCGCCGTCGGCAACGCCCGAGTGCAGAATGCCCACGGGCACTTTAAAGCGGCGCTGGAAGCGCGCCACCGTTTGGGGGGTCAGGCCAATCTCAGGCACCAGCACCAGGGCCTGGCGGCCGGCAGCTAGCTGTTGTTCTATGGCCTGCAGGTATATTTCGGTTTTGCCGCTACCGGTCACTCCGTCGATTAAGTTTACCGAGTAGCCGGTAATGGGGATGGCCGCGAGCGCCGCCTGCTGTTCGTCGTTGAGTGTGAGCGCTGGTTCACCGAGCGGCGCATCAAAGCCTTGCACCTCAGCCAGCGACAGGGCGGCGATAAGCCCTTTATCCGCCAGTGCTTTAACAATAGCTGAGCTGAACCCCGCGGCACCGATGTCCTCCGGGCTTTGGGTGCCGGTGCGCAAGAGGTTCAGAAGCGCTGCCTGCTTGGGAGCTCCCTTGGGCGCACCGGCGGGCAGTCCCAGGCCCTCGACGGTAATCTGCCAGCGGGTTTGACGGGGTAATTCGGCTGGCTCGCCGGCCCGCAATGGCGCGGGCAATGCGGCGCTAAAAACTTCGCCGGGGGGGTGTTGGTAGTAGTTGGCGGCCCAGCGGCAAAATTGCAGCAGTTGCGGATCAAACAGGGGTTCTGGGTCCAGCGCCGCCTCAATGGTTTTTAATTTAGGCGGCGGGAAGTCGCCGGGCGTGTGTTCGACTACGACCCCCACCAGTAGCTGGTGGCCAAAGGGCACCCGCACCCGCTGACCGGGTTCTGGCAGCGGCCCCTCTGCGGGAGGCAGGTAGTCGAATAGGCGGCGCAGTGGGCTGGGCACGGCAACGCGTAGTAAAGAGTTGGTAGGCATAGGGGGCGGGTGGGCCTGTTGAAAAATTACACAATAATCGCTTGTCAGGGGGGGTATTTCTGGTAGTATGCGCGATCCTTCAAACCGCTAACATTAACCTTTGTGCGGTGCCCGGCACAAGATCGGGTGGCGGCACACAACGGGAAATCCATACAATGAAAGCCGATATTCATCCAAGTTACGTACCCGTAGTTGCAAGCTGCAGCTGTGGTAACAAAATCGAAACTGCCTCGACTCTGGGTCAGGATTTCCACGTCGATATTTGTTCTGAATGCCATCCCTTTTATACTGGCAAGCAGAAAGTAGCCGATACCGGCGGCCGTATTGATCGCTTCAAGAAGCGTTTTGCGGGTCGCGGTACAGCTAAGTAACAGTTCGTACGCTAATTGTCGAAAAAGCCGCGCTTGTCGCGGCTTTTTTGTGCCCACAACAATAGTGCCCCTGCTGCGCCCTGGTGGCAGCTGTCTATACTGATTGATGGGCGCAGAATTCAGCGCGTGAATGTTCGCTGTTTGCAGCCCCTGTGCGTGCTTGAGGGGGTCTGGTCAACTCTGTATGCTTCGGCACCCATTACTACAACAAAACAAAGAAATGGCGGTTGCATCCATGTCAGAGTCACCAGCGTCACGCAAACAGGCGGCGCTCGATTACCACGAATTTCCGATTCCGGGAAAACTCAGTATCGAGCTGTCCAAGCCCGCAGAAACCCAGGAAGATTTATCGCTAGCCTACAGCCCGGGGGTGGCCGAACCGGTGCGCGCGATCGCCCAGGACCCAGAGGCGGCCTATCGCTACACCGGCAAGGGGAATTTGGTAGCGGTAATCTCCGACGGCACCGCTATTTTGGGCTTGGGCAATTTGGGGCCTTTGGCGTCCAAACCGGTCATGGAGGGCAAGGGGTTGCTGTTTAAGCGCTTTGCCGGTATCAATGCCATTGATATCGAGGTGAGTGCGCCTTCGCCTGAGGCATTCATAGAAACGGTGGCCAATATTGCGCTGACGTTTGGCGGTATTAATATAGAGGATATTAAGGCGCCGGAGTGCTTTGAGATTGAGCGCATTTTAAAAGAGCGCTGCGACATTCCGGTGTTTCACGACGATCAGCACGGTACCGCAATTGTTACCGTGGCGGGGTTATTAAATGCTTTGCAGATTCAGGAAAAATCCATAGAGCAGGCAAAAATAGTGTGCCTCGGTGCCGGCGCTGCAGCCAATGCCTGTTGCAACCTAATGGTGGCCGCCGGTGCACAGCGACACAATATCACCATGCTCGATAGCAAGGGCATTATTCAATCGGCGCGGGAAGATCTAAACCAATACAAGCGGGAATTTATGGTGGACACCGAGCGCCGCAATCTCGACGATGCAATCGAGGGCGCCGACGTGTTCCTGGGGGTCTCGGGTCCGAACCTATTGACCGGCGAGCAGCTGGCTAAAATGGCGGCGCGACCCGTGGTTTTCGCCTGCTCCAATCCCGACCCCGAAATCGATCCCGCGCTGGCGCATCACGTGCGCTCGGACTTAATTATGGCCACCGGCCGCTCCGACTACCCCAATCAAGTGAACAATGTGCTGTGCTTTCCATTTTTATTTCGCGGGGCACTGGATGTGCGTGCGTGCATTATAAATGAAGCCATGAAGCTGGCCGCTGTGGAGGCAATCAGGAGTTTAGCCCAGGAACCTGTGCCCGAGGCGGTGCGCGCTGCTTACGGTGGTGCGGACTTAAGCTTTGGCCCTCAATACATTATTCCCAAACCCACGGATGAGCGGCTGCTGGGGCGAGTGGCGGCAGCGGTGGCCCGTGCCGCAGTGGATACGGGGGTGGCTAAGCTGCCGTTCCCCGCCCATTATCCTCTCGAAAACGTCGCGGCAATACGCGTGTAAATTAACGTGGTGCAAAGGCCGCAGGGGACATTGCGCGGCCTTTGGGTAATGCTTTAGAACAGCTCCTCTGGCAGGGTGTCGTCGGACTCGCCCGGGTGGTTATCTTGGCCGTTGTCCTGCACCTCTGTGGGCGCATTCTCTTCCTTGAAAATTTCAAACACGGCGTTGCTGCTGCCAGGCTGTGCGCGTTTGCCGGTTTTGGTGTCTATGCGCACGGTAATAATACCTTCTGGCTGGCGTCTGTGTGCCTCTGGGGTGTTCTCCAGGGCTACGGCCATATAGTCGATCCAGATTGGCAGTGCCGCCGAGCCGCCGTACTCCGAGCGGCCCAAGTTGATATTCTGGTCGAAGCCCAGCCAAGCGGTGGCTACCAAGGTGTGGTTGTAGCCCGAGAACCAGGCGTCGCGCGGGCCGTTAGTGGTTCCGGTTTTGCCGGCTAGGTCCGAGCGGCCCAGCGCCATGGCCTTGCGGCCCGTGCCTTTTCGAATGACGTCGCGGAGCATGGAGTCGATGATATAGGCGTCGCGCTCGTCCAAAATTTTAGGCGCCAGGCGCACCTCTGGCTCCAAGGGTTCGGGCACCGCGTCGGCCGGCTCGGGTTCTGCCAGCAGTGCCGCCAGGGAGTGTGCTTCTTCGATGTCCTGTTCGTCTGTGTCATCCTGCTGTGGCGTCTCGGGTTGCTCTGCATTGAGCTGCGCGCGCGCCGGGCATTCGGCGCAGGCAACCAGGGGATTCTCGCGGTAGATGATTTGGTCGTTGACGTCGGTGATTTTCTGCACCAGATAGGGTTCAACGCGGTAGCCGCCGTTGGCAAAGACGGCGTAGCCAGTGGCAATTTGCAGTGGTGTCAGGGCGTGACTGCCGAGCGCCAAAGACAGATCGCGGGGCAATTTGTCGGTGTCAAAGCCGTACTTGCCCAACTTCTCCAGAGTATTGCCAATGCCTAGAGAGCGCAGTATGCGAATCGAGACCAGGTTGCGCGATTGATAGAGCGCCTGGCGCATGCGGGTTGGGCCCAGAAATTGGCCGCTGTCATTTTCTGGGCGCCAGGTTCCCTCCAGGCTCGCATCTTCAAAGACGATGGGGGCGTCGTTGATCAATGTGGCGGGCGTAAAACCGCTTTCCAGTGCGCTGGTGTATATGAAAGGTTTAAAGCTTGAGCCCGGTTGCCGCTCCGCTTGAATGGCGCGATTGAAATGGCTCTGGCGAAAGTCGAAGCCACCTACCAGCGAGACAATGGCACCGTCTTCGGGATTCAGCGCCACAAACGCCGCCTGTGCCGCAGGCACCTGGGACAGGTGCCAGCTGCCGTCTGGTTGCGCGCGCAACCGAATGACATCCCCTTCGCCGACCACATCGGCGGCCTTTGCGGGCTCGCGACCCACGCGGTTTTCATTGATGTAGCGTTGGGCGCTGGCCAACCCTTGTTCCCAACCTAAGGTCGCTTCCGTGGCATCGGGCAGTAATATTTGTGCGCTTTGTTCGTCCACGCTAAGCACCACTGAGGGCACCAGCCCGCCGAGATGTGGCAATCGCTTGAGAGCATCCAGGTAGACGGCGCGGCGCTCGACTGGGTCATCGGTCGCTGCATCTATGTGTTTTTCCGGGCCTCGGTAGCCGTGGCGGCTGTCGTAGGTCAGCAGGCCGTTAACCACCGCTTGCTGTGCGGTGGCCTGCAGGCGGGTGTCGATGGTGGTGTACACCTTGAGACCGTCGCTGTAGGCGTCGTCGCCGTAAAACTCCAGCACCTGTTGGCGCGCCATCTCCGCCACATAGGGCGAGCTTAAATCCAGCGCCAGCTCGTGAAACCGCGCCGTCAGTGGCGCGTTTATGGCTTGGTCGTGCTCGGCCTGGGTGATTTTGCCAAGCTCCAGCATTCGGCCGATGATCCAATTGCGGCGAATGGTGGCGCGGGGCGGGTTCGCTATGGGGTTAAAGCGAGAGGGCGCCTTGGGCAGACCGGCAATCATAGCCAGTTGTGCGAGGTCAAGTTGGTCTATGCTTTTACCGTAATAGACTTGGGCGGCAGCCTCGATGCCGTAGGCGCGATTGCCTAAGTAAATTTTATTAACGTAAAGCTCAAGAATTTCTTGTTTTGTGAGTTCGTTCTCAATCTTTATGGCGAGCAGAATTTCGTTGGCCTTTCGTAGGAAAGTTTGATCGAAAGTCAGGAAAAAATTGCGTGCCACCTGCATGGTGATGGTGCTGCCACCGCCCTGAATCTGGCCTGTTTGCAATATTTGTGAAGCTGCTCGCAAAAGTCCTTTAATGGAGACGCCATGATGTTTGTAGAATTGGTCGTCCTCAGCCGCAAGTATGGCATCGATGTAGGCTTGGGGGATCTGGTCATAGCGCACAGGGCTTCGACGCTTCTCGCCAAACTCGCCAATGAGCTTGCCGTCTGCGGAATACACCCGCAGGGGGGTTTGGAATTTCACCTGTTTCAGCGACTCCACCGAGGGCAGTTTGGGGCTGAGATACAGGTAGAGTCCGCCGGTAGAGAGGGCGGCAGCGCTAAAACCGGCTAAAACAAACCAGCCCAGCAATCGGAGCTTGCGGTACTTCTTGGATATTTTTTCCATAGGAATTAGTAGCTTAGGGTATCCCGTCAAATTGGCGGCCATTATACGGGCTTTTGTGGGCTTTACATATTGCCACTATTGTTGCAGGCTTAAGTTAAAGTGCTATAACATAACTTGCACGTAAGTTACGGAAATTGATAGAAAAATGGGAATTTTGGGATTTCTCGAGAAAAAGACGAAACCGGTGATCGGACTGGATATTAGCTCCACGTCCGTCAAGTTGCTTGAGTTGTCCCGCCAGGGCGAGCGCTTCCGGGTTGAAAGCTACGCCGTCCGGGCGCTTCCGCCTAATGCCGTATCAGAGAAAAACATCGCAGATGTCGATGTTGTGGCTGATGTGGTCAAAAAGGTCGTTCAGCAGTCTAAGTGTAAAACCCAGCTGGCGGCCGTGGCTGTGGCGGGGTCAGCGGTGATCACCAAGCTCATCGAAATGCCCGCGGGGTTGTCCGATGACGCTATGGAAACCCAGATTTCACTAGAGGCCGATCAATACATTCCCTACCCGCTGGAAGAAGTGGCCATCGACTTCGAAGTGCAGGGGCCGTCGCCTCGCAATCCCGACCAGGTGGAAGTGTTGCTGGCCGCCTGCCGCAGGGAAAATGTCGATCTGCGCTCGGCGGTGCTGGAGCAGGCCGGACTGACGCCCAAGGTGGTGGATGTCGAGGCCTACACCATGGAGCGTGCCTTTTCTTTGGTGGCGCGGCAATTGGAAGACGATTCCGACCAGGTGGTGGCCATCGTCGATATTGGCGCAACCATGACCACGCTCAGTGTGTTGCTAGAAGGCAAAACCATTTATACCCGCGAGCAACTGTTTGGCGGCAAACAGCTGACGGAAGAAATTCAGCGCCGCTACGGTCTGTCGGCTGAAGAAGCCGGTCTAGCCAAAAAACAAGGCGGTCTGCCCGACGATTACGAAACTGATGTGTTAGTGCAATTTAAAGAATCCGTAGTTCAGCAAGTCACCCGATCACTGCAGTTTTTCTTCTCCTCCAGTCAGTACAACGATGTAGATCACATTGTGTTGGCCGGCGGTGTTGCGGCAATGGAAGGCTTGGCTGAATTGATTGAAGAAAAGTTGGGCACGCAAACCAGTATCGCGAATCCTTTCGCAAGTATGTCGGTATCGCCAAAGGTCAATGCCGTAGCGCTGGCGTCGGATGCCCCATCGCTAATGATTGCAACAGGCTTGGCAATGAGGAGCTTTGAAGACTGATGTCACGCATTAACTTATTGCCATGGCGAGACCAGTATCGCCAGGAAAAAAAGCAAGAATACTTTACCGTCTTAGGCGGTGTTTTTGTCATTGCGGCCGCGCTAGCCTATTTTTGGGTGTCGAACGTGCAGGCATCCATTGAACATCAAAATCAGCGCAACGCCATGCTGCAACGTGAAATCCAACAATTGGAAAAGCAGGTGGCTGAAATTCGCGACTTGCGCAAACGTAAAACCGAATTGCTGGATCGGATGCGCGTTATTCAAGGCCTGCAAGGTACTCGGCCGGTGATTGTGCGCTATTTCGACGAGATGGCGCGGGCCATTCCTGACGGTGTCTTTCTGTTAGAGCTTAAGCGAGCGGGCGATAAAATTACCTTAAAAGGTATCGCGGAGTCGAATAACCGCGTGTCCTCATTGATGCGCAATCTCGACGAGTCTGATTGGTTCTCTGCTCCTAACCTGACCAGCGTTGAAGCCGCACCGGAAGAAGGCGAGTTGGCCAACGAGTTCAGTATGTCGGTGAAAACCACAGTGCCCAAGTCGCAGCAAGAGGAAGTCAAATAATGGCACTTGCAGATACCATAGAGCAGATTCAAAATTTTGATTTTGCCGATGTCGATTGGGAAAAAGTAGGCATTTGGCCTGCTTGGGTTAAGGCGATGTTGGCCTTATTGTTAGCCGCCGCTATTTTGGTGTTGACCTATTTTCTGTTTGTCAAAGATTTGGAGGTCACCTTGGCCTCCGTGGTGGCAAAAGAAACAGAGCTGCGAAAATCCTTTGAAGACAAGAGTGAGCAGGCATCCAATTTAGAGGCCTATCGCCAGCAGATGGAAGAGTTGGATCAATCGTTGGGCGCTTTGGTCGCCCAGCTGCCCAGCGACACCGAAGTGCCTGGACTGTTGGAGGATATTGATGAGAAGGGTGCCTCCAGTGGCTTAGCCATTGACAGTATTCAGTTGGAGCCCGAAAAAACTGCCGAGTTCTACATAGAACTGCCCATTAAGATTGCTGTGAAGGGCAGCTACCATGATTTCGGTGCCTTTGTGTCGGGTATTTCTAGCATGCCCCGAATTGTGACGCTGCATGATTATGAAATTCTGCCGAGTAAAGAAACCGCTCAGCTGGAAATGAATATCTCTGCGAAAACTTATCGCTACAAGTCGCAGGGGGAGTAAAAGAATGATATCGCTTGGCAAATCTTTATGTCTTCTCGGTGCGTTGGCGCTGGTGTCGGGTTGTAGCTTTCAGGGTGATGACGCCGATCTGCGCGCCTATATCGCAGAGGTGAAGGCGCGGCAGGCCGGTCCTATAGAGCCTGTGCCGGCATTTCGGCCCTACGAGGCGTTTAACTACAGCGCCATGCTATTGCGCAGCCCCTTTGATCGCCCCGTGGTGGAACTGCAGCAACTGCTCCGCTCAGCAGGTAAAAAAATCCAACCCGATCTCAATCGCGAGCGTGAACATTTGGAAAACTACTCGGTCAGTGCGCTGGCTATGGTGGGTACCATTAAGAAAGATGGGGTTCTGTGGGCTTTGGTTTCGGACGACCAGGGTGGCGTACATCGCGTTAAACAGGGTAACTACCTGGGCCGGAATCACGGGCAAGTAGTCAAAGTAAATCAAGCGCAGGTCGAATTTGTAGAAATCGTATCTGACGGCTTAAACGGTTGGGTTGAACGGCCGAGAAGCTTACGAATTGAGGATAAGGAATAGCAGCCATGAGAATCTCCCGTAAAACATTAGCCCACCTTGGCTGTAAAGTGGTTGCCATGGCAACTCTGGCAGTTGCGGCGTTCTCGGTGCAGGCCAATACCATTGAAGACATAAAATTCGCAGAGCTGCCTGGTCAGCGATTTGAGGTGCACTTGCAGTTTAGCGAGACGCCAGTCACGCCCGATGGTTACACTATCGACAAGCCCGCACGCATTGTGTTGGATTTCCCGGAAACCAGCAGCGCGCTTGCGCAGAAAAAGTACGCCTTATCTTTTGAAAACGCTAAAGACGCGGCAGTGGTTTCGGCCGGTGGGCGCACGCGATTGATCTTATCGCTCGACGATTTACAGCCCTATGCCACGCGCGTTGATGGCAACACCTTTGTGTTGGAAGTCGGCGGCGCTAATGTGTCAGATTATTTGGCGAAAAGCTCGGCATCCAAAACGTCTGCGCTGTCGGCGCAATCTAACTCAACGAAAGAGGCTGCCGCCAAGAGCAGTGGTGCTAGCCGCGTGCAAGTGGCCGACGTGGACTTTAAGCGCAATGCCCAAGGCGCTGGTGAGCTGATGTTTACCTTGTCTGACGCGCACCTGGAAGTGGATGTGGATGAGACCTCATCGGGTGTTCGAGTGACGTTTATCAACACTTTCTTGGAGCAAGAATTGCGTCGCCGTCTGGACGTCACAGATTTTGCAACGCCTGTTACTGAAGTCAACATGGATTACGATGGCCGCAATACCGTGGTTAATATTGCCGCTCCCGGCCAATACGATTACATCGCCTACCAGGCCGACAACAGTTATGTTATCAGCTTGAAACCGCTCAATAAGCAGGAGCAGGAAGAGAAAAATGCGCGCTTTGCCTTTGTGGGTGACAAGCTCTCATTGAATTTCCAAGACATTGAAGTGCGCTCGGTATTGCAGCTTATTGCCGACTTTACCGAGTTGAATTTGGTGGCCTCTGATACTGTTAGTGGACGTATTACGTTGCGCCTGGATAATGTGCCCTGGGATCAGGCCCTGGATTTAGTGCTGAAAACCAAAGGCTTGGATAAGCGCCAAATTGGTAATGTATTGATGGTGGCGCCGGCAGCAGAGATCGCCGAACGCGAACGCCAGGAGCTGGAAACCAAGAAGCAACTGGAGGAATTGGCGCCCCTGCGTACCGAGTATATCCGCGTACGCTATGCCAATGCGAAAGAGCTGTTTGAGCTGTTTAAGGGTCGCCGCGATAGCGGCGGCGGTTCGGGTCGCGACTTCAGCAGTCAGAGCAGCAGCGATCGCAACTCCACTGGTTCGCTCTTGTCTGAGCGGGGGCGTGCCATTGTGGATGAGCGCACCAACTCCATTATTCTGACCGACACCGAAGAAAAGATTACCGAATTTAAAAAGGTCATCGCCGAGATCGATATTCCCATTCGCCAGGTGCTGATCGAGGCGCGTATCGTGATCGCCAATACCGATTTCCGCGAAGAGTTGGGTGTTCGCTGGGGTGGGCTGGGCTTTAGTACGGGAGACCGCAGCGAAGGCCGTTTCACTGGGGAGATGGAAACGCTCGACTACGACGAGGATGAAAACGGTCGTATTGAATTTGATTTGTCGAAATCCATGATGGTCGACCTCGGTGTGTCCAATCCCGCCGGTGCGATTACTGCAGCCTTTGTGGACGATAATACTTACCTGGCACTGGAGTTGTCGGCATTGGAAGACTCGGGTCACGCGGAAATTGTGTCCCAGCCCAAAGTGATCACTGGTGACAAGCAGAAGGCTACCATACTGTCAGGTACAGAAATTCCCTACCAAGAAGCTTCCGCAAGTGGCGCCACTACCACGTCGTTTAAAGAGGCTGTGCTGAAATTGGATGTGACCCCACAGATTACGCCGGACAATCACATCATCATGCAGCTGCAGATTCACAAAGACAGTGTGGGTGAGATTACCGAAACCGGTATTCCCTCGATCGATGTAACTCAGCTCGATACCAAAGTACTGGCCGCCGATGGCGAGACCATTGTGCTGGGTGGTATTTTTGAGACAGAGCAAATTAAGGGGCAGATTAAAGTGCCTTTCTTTGGCGACATTCCTTATTTGGGTCGCGCCTTCCGCAAAGATGTATCGCGCGAAAGTAAAACCGAATTGCTGATCTTTATCACACCTCGGATTATGGCGGACAACTTTACGCAATGAGTCAGCCGGTCTTTCTGGTCGGCCCCATGGGGGCCGGCAAGACAACAATTGGAAAACAGCTAGCGCAACAACTCGGTTATCCCTTTAAAGACTCAGATCGCGAGATTGAAGAGCGCACCGGCGCCGATATTCCCTGGATTTTTGACGTTGAAGGCGAGGCGGGCTTTCGGCAGCGCGAAGTGGCTGTTCTGGCCGACTTGGCGACGCAGGGGCAGTTGGTGATCGCCACAGGTGGCGGTATTGTTATGCGCGAAGAAAATCGCGCCTGTCTTAAAGCCAGCGGCATTGTGTTTTACCTGACTGCTTCGACTGAGCAACTGCTCGAGCGAACAGCCAAGGATAAGCGCAGGCCCCTGCTGCAGGTGGCAGATCCCGAGTCGCGAATCCGCGAGCTGCTGGCAATCCGCGACCCACTTTACGCCGAAGTCGCCACCTATATCATTAACACCGAAAAACGGCCGCCGCGCCTGGTGGCGCAAGAAATGGCAGAATTGGTCCAGGCACACCGATAGATCTAGCGTGATAGGCTGCTGAATAGCGCGAAATCTGCTATGGTGCAGCCTTTTTTGCGCGTGAGACTTTATGCAAACCTTACACGTTCAGCTCGGTGATCGCAGCTACCCCATCTACATCGGCAATAACTTGTTAGCGCAGACTGCGCTGTTGGCACCGCACATTGGTGGTGCCCAGGTGTGCATCGTCACCAATACCACCGTTGCCCCGCTTTACCTGCCAACACTCCAGACGGCGCTGGCCGATTATGCCGTGACCGACGTTATCCTCCCGGACGGCGAAGCCCACAAGCATTGGCAAACGCTCAACAGTATTTTCGATCAATTGTTGTCCGAAAGGCACAACCGCACCACCACCATTATCGCATTGGGTGGTGGCGTGGTGGGCGATATGGCCGGTTTTGCCGCAGCCTGCTATCAGCGCGGGGTTCGCTTTATTCAAATACCCACGACCCTGTTGTCGCAGGTGGACTCCTCTGTGGGCGGGAAGACCGGCATTAACCACCCGTTGGGTAAGAACATGGTGGGAGCGTTTTATCAACCTCAGGCGGTGCTGATTGATACCGCGCTGCTGGCCACCTTGCCCGCGCGCGAAGTGTCGGCAGGGCTTGCTGAAGTTATTAAATACGGCCTCTTGGGCGATGCGGACTTTCTGACTTGGCTGGAAGAAAATATCGATGCCTTGATGGCACTGGATGAGGCTGCGTTGCGCTACGCCATTGCGCGCTCCTGTAATAACAAGGCGCGCATTGTCGCGGCGGATGAAAAAGAGGGTGGCGTTCGCGCGTTGTTAAATTTGGGGCACACTTTTGGCCACGCCATTGAAACCCAGTTGGGTTATGGTCAGTGGTTGCACGGTGAAGCGGTGGGTGCGGGCATGGCAATTGCGGCCGAACTATCGGCGGAGTTGGGCTGGTTGACCCAAAAGGATGTGACGCGGGTGCGGGCACTGTTGCAGCGCGCCGGCTTGCCCGTCGATGCGCCGAATACCATGACTGTGGCGCAATTTATCCAGCATATGAGCGTGGATAAAAAAGTGATGGATGGGCGCTTGCGCTTTGTATTGCTGAAAGCCCTGGGTCAAGCGGTTGTGACAGAGACCGCACCTTTAGAAAAGGTGCAGGCGGTACTGCAGCGATCCATCGCGCGGGGGCTTGCTGCGCAAGGCTAAAGGCGTTAGCCTGATCAAAAAACGGCAGGACGAAATTGATGAGCGCAACGCCACTGAAGGCGAGCCATCCCGTTGATTCGCAGTCCGACGGTATCGCAGATTACCTCTCCCATTTTGGGCTGGACCGGCCCCCGTTTGATGCGTCGATCGATGCGTTCTTCGGCGCCCATGGTCGTCAGGCCTTGCTGGCCCAGCTGCTGCATCTACTTCACTTTTCCGAAGCGCCCACCTTATTGGTGGGCCCTGAAGGTGCCGGTAAAACGGCTTTCTTACAGGCCCTGCGCGATCAGCTGGCCGAGCAAGATTACGTCTTTTATATCGAAGCGCCGGCCATTACCACCTCCAGTCAATTACTGTTGGCCATTGCCCAGGGCATCGGTCTTGCGGTTAGCCCGCAGGATAACTTGGCCCGATTACAGGCGCGGCTGCGGGAGTGGGTCGAGTTTAGCGGCGGCAGTCTGCAGGCCTATCTGTTGGTAGATGATTCTGAGGCGCTGAGTTCCGACGCGGTTGCCACGCTGCAGACTCTGGTCACGGGTAGCGCTGCTAATTGTTGGCACTTGCTGGCAGCTGGCAGCTCGGTCATGGTAGACAAATTCAACGCCCAAGCGCCCGAGGCAGCGGAACCGGCGCAGGTATTCAGTTTGCCCGAAGTGACGCAGGACTTTGTGGCGGACTATCTTAGCTTTCGCTTGGATCAGGCCGGCTACACGGGCCCGCCAATTTTGAATGAAGCGGATGAGGCGCTGATCTATCAGGCCTGTGGCGGCGATTTAAATCGCGTCCACGATTGCGCGGAAATCCAGCTCTTACACAGGTTAGAGGTGACGCCTACCGCCCATCGCTTGCCTCTGTGGCACATGGGCGCGCTCGCAGGCCTGTTGCTTATGCTGGGGGTTGCGTGGATCGGCTACGAGAGCCCGACGGCCGGTACTGCGGCGGTTGACGCTGCGATCAATCCTTTGCCAATGGATCAACCTACAGAGGCAGCAACGCTGGCGACGCCCGACGCTGGCGCGCAACCCGCGCCCTTTGACGAGGAAACTGAAGCATCGAGACCGACACCGGTACAACCAAAGGCCATCGACGCGCCGGCCGCGCGCGCGATTGAGATAGCCGAGGCGCCGCCCGCTGAGCCAGTGGCCACTAAACCCGAGCCCGTTGATGACCCGCTCATGCACACTGGCACTCGCTCACCGACGCCCGCCGCCTCTACCTATACCGCAGACGAGCGTCATTTACTGGCGCGTGCGGCCAACCGCTATACCTTGCAAGTGCTGGCGGCGAGCTCCAGCACTGGCGTAAACCAGTTTGTGGCGCGCCACGCCGGGCAACCGCTGCGGGTCTACCGCACGCAGCGCAACGGACAGCCCTGGCACGTGGTGGTTCTGGGTGATTTCAGCAGCTCTGACGAAGCGCGTGCTGCGATCCAAACATTGCCCAAAACGCTGCAAAAAAGCGGGCCCTGGCCCAGAGATATGGCCTCTGTCCAGCAGCAAATAAATCAGCAATCCTAGCTTAAGCAATTAATATTTGTTTGACTGTCTTTCCTTGGTGGTTTGTTGCGCCGCCGCCCTTGCGCCGACGGGGCTTAGCGGGTAACATTCTGCGCCCATTTGCCCCCAAAACCGCAGAAGTTGCTGTGGAGACGGTGGATTTGGGATCTGAGGAGCCTCTGTGCGATCCTTTGATGCTTTACTGTGTAGACGCCTGTGGGCGGGCACACCGGGGCATCAGCGACGCATCGCCTGCAAACGTCATCATTGCGCGCCAAACTTAGCGGGCCCAGGCCTGCGGTGGTTACTGCGCTCCGATAAAAGCAACAGAGGTTTTTTTGCCGGTGCTAGCGCCGGCAGTATTTTCCTCTTCTAGCGAAATTTTCAACGATTGAAGGACTGTTTATGAGCACTGGCCTCTACCGGTTAGACGAGTTCAAAGACAACTGTGGCTTTGGCTTGATCGCCCATTTGAAAGGCGAAACCAGCCACCGGCTGTTGACCACTGCCATTGAGGCGCTCACCTGTATGACCCACCGCGGTGGTATTGCGGCGGATGGGAAAACGGGCGATGGCTGCGGTTTGCTGCTGCAAAAACCCGACAGCTTTTTACGCGCCGTGGCGCGTGAAGCCTGCGACGCAGAATTAACCGCCGCCTACGGTGTGGGCGTGTTCATGCTGTCCACCGATCCGGTCTTAGCGCGTCAGCAGCAGGCCGTTGTTGAAAAGGAAATCACGGCGCAAAAGCTCACGGTTGCCGGCTGGCGCCTAATGCCCACAGACAACGCCTGCCTGGGCCCCATCGCCCTGGAATCCGTACCGGCGTTTTACAACCTGTTTGTAAATGCCGAGGGGCTTGCTGAAGAACAGTTGAACGCTAAGCTGTTTGCCGCGCGGCGCCTGGCAGAAAAGCGCCTAAGCGACGACGAAAATTTCTACGTGGCCAGCCTAAGCAGCAGCGTTATGTCCTTTAAAGGGCTAATGATGCCTGTGGATTTGCCGCGTTATTTCCTCGATTTAGCCGACGCACGCTTGGAAACCGCCATTTGTGTATTCCACCAGCGTTTCTCCACTAACACTATGCCGCGCTGGCCACTGGCTCAACCATTCCGCATGCTGGCCCACAACGGCGAAATTAATACCATCACCGCTAACCGCAACTGGTCAGTGGCGCGCACGCCCAAATTCCAATCGCCCCTGCTGCCGGACCTGTCCGAAATCGCACCGCTGGTGAACCGCACCGGCTCCGACTCCTCCAGCCTGGACAACATGTTGGAAGTGTTGCTGGCTGGCGGCATGGAACTGCACCGCGCCGTGCGTATGCTGGTGCCGCCGGCTTGGCAAAATGTCGAGCACATGGATCCGGATCTGCGTGCGTTTTACGAATACAACTCGATGCACATGGAGCCCTGGGATGGCCCCGCAGGTTTGGTAATTACCGACGGCCGCTACGCCGTCTGTACCCTGGATCGCAACGGCCTGCGTCCGTCGCGCTACGTGATCACCAAAGATGATTTCATTACAGTGGCCTCAGAAGTGGGCGTGCACGGCTATAAGCCGGAAGATGTCGTTGCCAAAGGGCGCCTCGGCCCAGGTCAGATGCTGTCTATCGATACGCAAGAGGGCAAGCTGTATTTCAGCGAAGATATCGACAACATGCTGAAATCGGCCCAGCCCTATAAGCAGTGGTTATCTAAGCGCGCCACCCGCTTGCGTGCCGATTACAACGGCCCTGCAATAGACAACCAATTTACTTTGGATGAATTTCAGCGCCACCAAAAACTTTTCCAGGTCAGTTTTGAAGAGCGCGATCAAGTGATTCGCCCGCTGGCTGAGGGTGGCCAGGAAGCCGTGGGCTCCATGGGCGACGACACGCCCATGGCCGTACTCTCGGAAAAAGAGCGCTGCCTGTACGACTTTTTCCGCCAGCAGTTTGCCCAGGTTACCAACCCGCCCATCGACCCGCTGCGCGAATCCATTGTGATGTCGCTAGAGACTTGCCTGGGCGCCGAGAAGTCGGTGTTCGAGCATGTTGAAGATCACGCCGATCGACTGATCCTGACATCGCCTGTGTTGACCTGGGCCAAGTGCGATTACATTTTAAAATTCGACAAGCCCGGCTACCGGGTGCGCAAATTTTCCCTCTATTTTGACCCCGCCAAGAAGGATTTGCGCCAAGCCATCGTCGATTTATGCGACGAAGTGGAAGCAGCGGTGCGCGAAGGTACTGCGATCGTTGTGCTGTCCGACCGCGATGTAGAGCCAGACTTGCTGCCAATTCACGCGCTGCTGGCCACGGGTGCGGTGCACGCGCGGTTGGTGAACACAGGCTTGCGCTGTGATTCCAATATCATTGCCGATACGGCAACTGCGCGCGATTCCCACCAGATTGCCTGCCTGATTGGCTACGGCGCCACGGCGGTGCACCCCTACCTGAGCTATTCCATCATCAACCACCTGGTCCAGACCGGTGAGATGCTGGACGACGCGGCCACGGCGCAAAAGCGCTATGTCACGGCAATTTGCAAAGGCTTACTGAAAATATTGTCGAAAATGGGTATCTCCACCATCGCCTCCTATCGCGGTGCTTACCTGTTTGAAATTATCGGCCTGAGCCGCGATGTGGTGGATTTGTGTTTTCCGGAAACACCTTCGCGCATCGCCGGTGCAGGCTTTGACGATCTACAAGCCGACCAAACCAAGTTACTGGCCTATGCCAACAAAGCCCGCAAACCCATTCAGCCCGGCGGTCTGCTGAAATACATGCATGGCCAGGAGTACCACGCCTTTAACCCGGATGTGGTGCAAACCCTGCAGCGCGCGGTGCAAACGGGCGACTACGCAGTGTGGCGCGACTACGCGGGTCTGGTTAACCAGCGGCCCACGGCTACCCTGCGGGATCTGTTAAAAGTCACCGATAAAGCCACGCCTGTACCGCTTGAAGAAGTGGAGTCAGTGGCAGACATAGTGCGGCGTTTCGATTCGGCGGCCATGTCTCTGGGCGCTCTGTCACCCGAGGCGCACGAGGCGTTGGCGCAGGCCATGAACACGCTCGGTGGGCGCTCGAACAGCGGCGAAGGTGGCGAAGACCCCGCCCGTCACGGCACCTTGAAGTCTTCAAAAATCAAGCAGGTGGCCTCGGGCCGCTTTGGCGTCACGCCAGAGTACTTGGTTAACGGCGAGGTGTTGCAAATTAAAGTGGCCCAGGGCGCCAAGCCCGGCGAAGGCGGCCAGCTGCCCGGCGGCAAGGTGAACGCCTTGATTGCCCGGTTGCGCTACTCGGTGCCCGGTGTGACCCTGATCTCGCCGCCGCCGCACCACGATATCTATTCGATTGAAGATCTGGCGCAGCTGATTTACGACCTCAAGCAGGTAAACCCCGAGGCGTTGGTGTCGGTAAAACTGGTGTCGCGCCCCGGCGTGGGCACCATTGCGGCGGGCGTGGCAAAAGCCTATGCCGACCTGATCACAATTTCCGGCTACGACGGTGGCACGGCGGCCAGCCCGATTACGTCTATTCGTTACGCCGGCTCGCCCTGGGAGCTGGGCCTGTCGGAAACCCACCAGATGCTGCGCGCGAACAATTTGCGCGGCAAGGTGCGCGTGCAAACAGACGGCGGCCTCAAATCCGGCCTGGACGTGGTCAAGGCGGCTATTTTGGGTGCAGAAAGCTTTGGCTTTGGTACCGCGCCCATGGTGGCGCTGGGTTGCAAATACCTGCGTATTTGTCACCTGAATAACTGCGCCACCGGCGTGGCCACTCAGAATGACAAGTTGCGCAAGGACCACTACATCGGCACCGTAGACATGGCGGTGAACTTCTTTAAGTTCATGGCCGAGGAAACCCGCGAGTGGATGGCGCGGTTAGGCGTGCGCACACTGGAAGAGCTGGTGGGCCGCGTGGATCTATTGGAGCGCATTGAAGGTCGCACTAAGCGCCAGTCGCAGCTGGATCTCAGCCCGATTACGCACACCGATGCATTCTTGGCTTCCAAGCCGCAAACCTGTCAGCAGGCCCGCAACACGCCCTTTGACGAGGGGCGATTGGCGGAAACCATGGTCCAGCAATTGTTGCCCGCGATCGAGTCAAAATCGGGCGGCGAGTTTGCATTTACGGTCACTAACTGCGACCGCTCCATCGGAGCGCGCCTGAGCGGTGAAATTGCCAAGCGCCACGGCAATTTGGGCATGAGTGATGCACCCATTAAGCTGAACCTCACGGGTGTTGCCGGTCAGAGCTTTGGTGTTTGGAATGCTGGCGGTTTGGAAATGTACCTGGAAGGCGATGCCAACGACTATGTGGGCAAAGGCATGGCAGGTGGCAAACTGGTGGTGCGCCCACCGAAAAACTCTAGCTTTAAATCGCAGGAAACTTCCATCATTGGCAATACCTGCCTCTACGGCGCCACTGGCGGTAAGTTGTTTGCCGCGGGCCAAGCGGGCGAGCGGTTTGCCGTGCGCAACTCGGGCGCCCAGGCGGTGGTTGAAGGCGCGGGCGATCACTGTTGCGAATACATGACCGGCGGTGTGGTCGCGGTGCTGGGCAAAGTGGGTGTTAACTTTGGCGCGGGCATGACCGGTGGTTTTGCCTATGTGTTGGATTTAGAGCGCAGTTTCTCCGATCGCTACAACCGCGAGCTGGTGGAAATCGCGCGCATTAACAACGAAGAGTTGGAGCCGCATCAAACACACCTGCAGCAAATTATTGAAGAATTTGTGGCCGAAACGGACAGCGAGTGGGGCCGTTATCTGCTAGACAATTTCTTCGACCTGATTGGCAAATTCTGGTTGGTTAAGCCCAAGGCTGCGAGCCTTGACGGTTTGCTCAAGCAAACTGTGGCAAGCCCACAGTAACCACGCAGAATTAAGAGGAATTACTATGTCAGCGCGATTGAATAATCATTTTCAGTTTGTGGACGTGGGTCGCCAGGACCCCTCAAAAAAATCACTCAAAACGCGCAAAACGCAGTTTGTAGAGATTTACCAACCTTTTACTGAGGAAGAAGTGCAGGGCCAGGCGCACCGCTGTTTAGAGTGCGGCAACCCCTATTGCGAGTGGAAGTGCCCGGTGCACAACTTTATTCCCAACTGGTTAAAGCTCATCAGCGAAGGCAATATCTTTGAGGCCGCCGAGCTCAGCCACCAAACCAATTCTCTGCCCGAAGTGTGTGGCCGTGTGTGCCCACAAGACCGTTTGTGCGAAGGCGCCTGCACGCTGAACGATGGGTTTGGCGCTGTGACCATTGGCAATGCGGAAAAATATATCACCGACACAGCCTTTGCCATGGGTTGGAAGCCCGATATGTCCAAGGTGGTGTGGACCGATAAGAAAGTGGCAGTGATCGGCGCTGGGCCGGCTGGCATTGGCTGTGCCGATGTCTTGGTGCGCAACGGCGTTAAGCCCGTGGTCTTCGATCGCTATCCGGAAATCGGCGGCCTGCTGACTTTCGGTATTCCGGAGTTCAAACTGGAAAAATCGGTGCTGGCCCGCCGGCGCGAAGTGTTCACCGAAATGGGTGTTGAGTTCCGTCTGAATACCGAAATTGGCAAAGATATTTCGATGGCCGATTTGCTGCGCGATTACGACGCGGTCTTCATGGGTATGGGCACATACAAATACATGAAGGGCGGTTTTCCCGGTGAAGACTTGGACGGCGTGTACGACGCGCTGCCGTTTTTGGTGGCCAACGTTAATCGCAACCTCGGCTTCGAAAAAGACCCGGCCGATTTTATCAGTGTGGAAGGCAAGCGCGTGGTCGTGCTGGGCGGTGGCGATACCGCCATGGATTGCAATCGCACCTCCATTCGCCAGCAGGCGGCTTCGGTCACTTGCGCCTACCGCCGCGACGAGGCGAACATGCCCGGTTCCAAGCGCGAAGTGGTCAACGCCAAACAGGAAGGGGTGAAATTTAAGTTCAACCGTCAGCCCGTGGAAATTGTGGGCAATGGCAAGGTCGAAGGCGTGAAGGTGGTTACCACGCAACTGGGTGAGCCCGACGCCAACGGCCGCCGTCGACCCGAGGTGATTCCCGGCTCCGAGGAAATCATTCCAGCCGACACGGTACTGGTGGCCTTTGGCTTTCAGCCAAGCCCGGCGCCCTGGTTTGCCGACCACGACATCGCTGTGAACGACTGGGGCGGCGTGCAAGCAGCCGAGCAACAGACTTACAAATTCCAGACCTCTAACCCGAAGGTGTTTGCCGGCGGCGATATGGTGCGCGGTTCGGACCTGGTGGTAACCGCCATTTGGGAAGGCCGCGAAGCGGCGCAGGGCATCCTGGATTATCTGGATGTGTAACAAGGCTTGGTCACGGTTGGCGTGACGCACCGGTCAGGATGCACTAATGACCTAAACAAGGCCCCGTAAACCGGGGCCTTGGCGTTTTTGCGTGGCAAATCTGTACGCTGTTTCGCCCAGCCCGTACAATGCCGGCAACTCAATTTAAGTGATTGCTATGACTGAACTGAAAAATGACCGCTTCTTACGCGCGCTATTGCGTCAACCCGTGGATGTTACCCCTGTCTGGATGATGCGCCAGGCAGGCCGCTACCTGCCAGAATACCGGGCCAGCCGCGCCAAAGCGGGCGATTTCATGGGCCTGTGCACCAATCCGGACGCCGCCTGTGAGGTAACCTTACAGCCGCTCGAGCGCTACCCCCTAGACGCCGCCATCTTGTTTTCAGATATTTTAACCATCCCCGATGCCATGGGATTGGGCCTGTATTTCGAGGCGGGTGAAGGCCCCCGATTCCGAAAACCCGTGCGCACCGAGGCGGATATCGCAGCATTGCAAGTGGTTAACCCGCACCAGGACCTGCCCTATGTGGTGGATGCCGTGCGCACTATTCGCAGTGCGCTCAACGGCCGAGTGCCGCTCATCGGCTTTTCTGGCAGCCCCTGGACGCTGGCCACCTACATGGTGGAAGGCGGCTCCAGCAAGGATTTCCGGCGCGCGAAAAGTTTGGCGTTTAACCAGCCCGAAGTGATGCACCAATTGCTGTCTGTATTGGCTGACTCGGTCACTGCTTACCTGAACGCCCAGATAGAAGCCGGTGCCCAGGCGGTGCAGATATTCGATACCTGGGGCGGCGCTCTATCGCACGCGGCCTACCAAGAGTTCTCGCTGGCATACATGCAGCGCATTGTGTCGGGCTTGATTCGCGAGCGCGAAGGGCGCCAGGTACCGGTCATTCTATTCACCAAGGGCGGTGGCCAGTGGCTCGAATTGATGGCGGCCACCGGTGCCGATGCCCTGGGGCTGGACTGGACTACAGATATTGGCCAAGCGCGCGCGCGCGTGGGCCATCAGGTAGCCCTGCAGGGCAATATGGACCCCACCATGCTCTACGCTAGTCCGGCGCGTATTGAGCAAGAGGTGGGTCAGATTCTGGCGGCCTATGGCACCGGTAATGGCCACGTGTTTAACCTGGGCCACGGCATCACACCTGAGGTCGACCCAGCCCACGCGGGTGCCTTTATCGACGCCGTTCATCAACTTTCCGCTGCCTATCATCAGTAAATGTTGAATGTGTGACCATGATCTAGCGTCAAATTCGCCAAATACGGTGGAAAGGCGCTAAAATCATCTATTAAGTCAATCGGTTAGAGCGAATTTCTCTGGTAGGACTTGAGTTTTACTGGCGCCCCTGGTGTGCGCTGCTGTGGAAGATGTATTAGCAACGAGGAAGTTGCCTTGGCGATCAAACAGTTAAAAGTGGATGTCAATGAGCTAACTCCGGGTATGTTTGTATCCGGGCTGGATCGCCCGTGGTCGCAAACGCCCTTTCCGTTACAGGGTTTCTATATCCGCGAACTGGACGAGATCAAACAGCTCAAGGCCCACTGCCGCCACGTCTACATCGATGTCGCCAAGGGCAAGGGCCCGGTGGCCACCAAGCTGAAAACCCTGAGCAAATCCGGGGTGTCTCAGCCGGTGGCCGCGCGCGGCGCCAAAAGCGCCAATGCCAATATTCCCGTCGCCCCGCTCAAGATCAAGCGCAACGTCTACCAGCAGAAAAGCCAGCTGAAAAAAGAAGTGGCGGTGGCCAAAGAGCTGCACCAACAGGTTCACACCGCCATGGAGCAGGTGCTGGGACAGTTGGAAAAGGGCCGCGATATTTCCGTTAAAGACACCAAGCGCGCCACCAGTCAGATGGTGGACTCGGTGATTCGCAACCCCGATGCATTCTCCTGGCTGGCGCGCGTGCGCGAAGTGGATGAGCACACCTATACGCACGCCATGCGCTCGGCGGTGTGGGGCATTTTATTTGGTCGACACATCGGGTTGGGCAAAACCGATTTGGATACGTTGGCGCTGGGTATTCTGCTGAAGGATGTGGGCAAGGTAAAAATAGACAAGGCGCTAATTGCTAAAAAGGTCCGCAAACCCGAAGAGGAGTTGGAGTACGAGAAGTTTGTACTGCACGGCTGTGATATCTTGCGTCAGATGCCCGGTATCGAACCACGGGTAATCGCCGTGGTTAAAACTCACTGCGAGCGATTAAACGGCAGCGGTTTTCCGCAACATCTGCGCGGCGATAAAATTCCATTGCTCGGTAAAATAGCCGGCATCGTGACCTTCTATGACGACACTACCAATCCCCGCGGCGAAGCCTATCCCTTGGCGCCCAGTAAAGCGGTGGCCAAACTCTACGAAATGCGCGACGTGCAGTTTCAAGAAGAGTTGGTGGTGGAGTTTATTCGCGCCATCGGTTTATACCCCACCGGCACGCTGGTTGAGCTGTCGACGGGCGAAGTGGGTGTAGTGGTCGAGCAAAACTTTGAGCGCCGGCTCAAGCCCAAGGTGATGCTGGTACTGGACGCCTGTAAACACCAAATGCGCAAACCCATGTTGCTGGACTTGGCCGAGGACGACCGCCAAAAGCAGGCGCTGATAGACTCGGGCAAAAAGCGCTTATCGGAAGTGGAAAAAATTGAAATTGCCCAGGACCTGGAGCCGGGCAGCTACGATATCGATATCGCGACCATTCGCGATGAATACCTGTTCAAGCCCGAGAAAAAGGGTTGGTTGGCCGGCTTGTTTGGCAAAAGCTAATTATCGGCTGGCACCTTCGCAAAACGGCGGCTTTTTTCTCGCTAATCCCCGATCGGCCATTCACTCGGGCGAATATCCGCGCACAAGTATTTTATGCGTCGTGCGACGGTGCGAATGCGCGTGTCAGGTCTGCAACGCGTGCGTAAATTAGGTTAATAGTGGCGTGTCGAAAGCTGTCTACCCGCGCTGGTGCAGCGCGGGTTACTCGCAGGGGTTCGCAGTCTCAGGCTAGCGTTGATGAGCTCTTCAGCTGGCCCAGAGCCTGGCCCATAATCGTTGGAGTGCCGGCCTTGTATTCGGGTAACCACTCCATGACCTGTGGCCCAAAAACCACGATGGCGGTGCTGCCCAGTTTAAAGCGCCCCATCTCTTCGCCTTTGGCCAGCGAAATTGTCTCCTGCCGGTTGTAGTGGGTGCGGCGCACTTGGCGACGGTAGGGCGTTACCTGACCGGCCCAGGTAGTCTCGATGGAGGCCACGATCATGGCGCCCACCAGCACCAGCGCCATTGGCCCCGCCTCTGTATCAAAAAAACACACCAGCCGCTCGTTGCGCGCGAATAAGCGGGGCACCTGGTCGGCGGTGGCCTCGTTGACAGAAAATAAATCGCCCGGCACGTGCACCATTTGCGTAAGCGTGCCCGCTAGCGGCATGTGTACGCGGTGGTAGTCCTTCGGCGACAAATACACGGTGGCAAACTTGCCACCCATGAAGGGCTGGGCGGCGTCTGGATCGCCACCGAGCAGTTCGGTCAGGCTGTAATCCTGGCCCTTGGCTTGAAATACACGGCCTAATTCAATATCGCCTAATTGCGAGATAGCGCCATCTGCCGGGCTCACGATGCTGTCGGGTGCGGTGTCGATAGGGCGCGCGCCGGGCTTCAGGGCCCGGGTAAAAAAGTCGTTGAAGCAGGCGTAGCGAGTGGGGTTCTCCTCCAGGGCCTCGCTCATGTTGACGTCGTAGCGATTGACAAACCAGCGGGTGAAGGGGTCCTTAATCCAGCTGATGGAAGTTTCAGCCAGCCAGCCAGCGGCGCGCGATAGCGCGTGCTGGGGAATCAAATACTGCAGGCTAGCGAAAAGTTTTGGATTCATGTTGTGCGTCCGTTTACGAGGATTGTTCGACGGGTGTCGTTGGATGGTTGCCCCACTCACTCCACGAGCCGTGGTAGGCGCGGATGTTCAGCCCAAGGCTCTTGCCCACCAGATAGGTAAAGCCCGAGCGGTGATGGGTTTGACAGTGGGTGACAATGTGTTTGCTGCGATCTATGCCCAGGCTTGCGAGAAATTCTTTGGCGTCGGTGCGAATACGCAATTGGCGTTGCTGGTCCATGAGTTGTGTCCACTCGCAGTTAATAGCGCCTGGGATATGGCCTGCCTTTTTGGCAAAGACTTTTTCGCCGCGGAATTCGGCCGGGCTGCGCGCATCCCACACCAACAAATCGGCATCGCCCAGGCGCGCGAGAATTTCTTCGCAATCAATGGTAAAGGGGTGCGGGTGCAAGTGCAGGGTCAGTTTACTTGGCGCTACCTCGGTGGGCTCTGCGCTCAGTGGCAGCGCTGCTGCTTTCCAGGCCAGGAGGCCGCCGTTTAAGTATGAGTACTTCTGGTGGCCGATGACATCTAATAGCCAGATAAAGCGCCCTGCCCAACCGCCACCTTCGTCGTCGTACACCACTAAGTGCGTATCCGGTGTCAGGCCGATACGTTGGAAGAGTTGGGTCAAGTGCGCCAGGTCGGGCAGCTTGCCGACTGCGGGTGGTGGGCTAGCCATTAGCTCCTGTGGCAGTACGCTCACAGCGCCCGGCAGGTGGCCGGCGGCATAGGATTGCTCGTTACACAGGTCCACCAGTCGCAGCTGCGCGTCGCCCAGGTGCGTTGCTAAATCTGCAGGTTCAATAATTAGTGGCAGCATAGGGCCCCCGGCGTTAGAAAAGCGCCATTGTAATGGAATCTGTCGTTCGAAACAGTGTAACTAGTTGTGTTGGCCGGCTGCGCGCCGTTGCACCTTGACCGCTAGTCGTGCGATAGCTTGCTGTGCCGCCTGTGCCAGCAGCTTGCAGGCCTGCAGTCGCGGCGGCGATAAATCGGGCTCTGCTGCGAGCATCAGCGCGATGCATTTCCCCTTTAAGCTGAGCGAAATAAATACGGCATCCTGCGACTGTAGCGCGGTCGTCAATTGGGATGGCAGGTGAGGGGTTAGTGCACCGCGATTATCGCTATTGATCAATACGGCGGCGGGCTTGCCGGCCAATTTGGTGAGCAGGCTGGCATCGGCGAGTTGGTCGGGCAGCGGATTATCCGGGCGCTGGTCAAAGTTGTACTTTAGTTGCCAGCCGCCGGCGGGCTCGCGCAGTAGCAGTGCCCCTAGGTGCATCCCGAAACCCAGAGAAAGTGTGCGGCTAACACACTGAAGGATAGCGTTTAGCGTCACCAGCTCGGCAGTGCCCTGGCGCAAAGCCATGATATTTTCGCGCACGATTTTGGCGTCGATAAATCGGTTGTCGAGCAGCCGGTTGGGCTCGCGGGTAGCCGCCTCACTGGGCGATGTTTCAGGTGGAGGTGGCGCAGCGGATTGGGGCCGCGGCAGCGAGTAGGTGGGATCTGTGCCGTAACGGGGCCACTGGCAGAGTAGGCGTCGCGCCGGGTGCGTTTCCAGTAGCGAAGGGTGTAGGGACGGCAGTTCGCCCAAGGCGCGATGGCAGGCCTGGGTGATGCGCGCTTCGCTGGTTTGTAGCAGTTCGGCCACTAGCTGTTGAGCAAAACGCGCGCTGTTGTGGCTGGGCGCGTTATACAGACGCTCGGCCAGATGTTCCAGTAGCACTATTGTTAACAGGCGTCGATTGCCGAGCTCGGCAAAACCTCCGTGCCGGTGCGACCGAGCCAGAGCACACAGCTGCCGCTGCAATTGACCGGCAGGTTGTGTCAGTCGTTGCTTGGCAAGCTGTGGCAAGGGCAGCAGGGCTAGTTGTTGGCGTAGCAGCGGGCGCAGATCGGCGCCAAACACCAGTTGCTGTGCTTTGGCGGGCCCAATTTTAGGGTTGCGTGCCAGCCCGGCCAGCCATGCTTGCTCGTCTGCCGCATAATGCCAGCACAGCCACGCGGGCAGGTCGCTGAATTGTACGGCAAAGTGGAGCTCGCTAGCCTGCAGACCCGCATTGGCCAGTGGCAGTTGAGCCAGCATCTGCGTGCGCAACAGGCTGATTTGCAGGCGGCGCCAGTATCGTGGGTGTGGCTCTTCGGCGATGGGCAGGCTGTGCAGTAATTGGCGCACCTGTGGGAAACCCAGCAGGCTGACCAAGTGAGGAAGGTCGCGTATCTCATTGCCCGCTGCTTGGACCAGTCGATTGGCTTTCAAATAGTGGTGCAGGCAGGCGACCGGATCTTGCGCCAGAGCCTGGGCAACCTGCTCGGCACTGCTATTGGGGCGTTGTAAGCTGTGTTGTACGCGTTCGAAAGTACCGGGTAGCAGGCTTAAGCCTGCGGGTACAAGCAGTTTTCGCCAATGGTCGGCGCCCTTCGGGTGGGGCAGTGCCAGTGTATGGGGTGGGCTTCGTTTCATGCCCTTAGCATAGATGAGCCCTGTCCACTGTGCGCGGTGGCTGCGCTAGGTACCTGGGTCAACCGTGGGGGTTGTCGAGACTGGCCAAAATCATATTGCAGCTGTCCATGCGCGATTGGCTGATCTGGCCTTGAGCCACTGCAGCATGCAGAGCACAACCGGGCTCCTGGCGGTGTTTGCAGTCGCGGAATTTACAATAACCCAGGTGCGGTCGAAACTCGCGAAAACCCGCCAGCACCTCCTCTGGCGCCATATGCCACAGGCCAAATTCGCGAATGCCGGGCGAGTCGATCAGGTGACCGCCCGAGGGGAAGTGGTAGAGGTGTGCGGTGGTGGTGGTGTGGGTACCTTTCTGCGTCGCCTCCGACAGGCCGCCCACGCGAATATCGTACCCGGGTAACAAACTGTTAATGAGCGAAGACTTGCCTACTCCCGATTGTCCCACAAACACACTGGTATAACTGGCCAGGTAACGGGTCAGGGCATCGATATTTTCGCCCGTAGTGGTGGACACCTGCAGCAAGTCGTAATCCAGCGAGCGGTAGCGCTCCGTCAGCCAGGTCATTTTGTCCCGATTGCTCTCATCTATTCGGTCGGCCTTGTTAAAAAGGATGAGCGGTGTGAGTTCCAGGGCTTCCGTGGCCACCAAATAGCGGTCAATTAAATTTGCGTGTGGCTCGGGATAGGGGGCGGCCACGATGATAATCCGGTCGATATTGGCGGCGATGGTTTTCATATCGCCGTAGGGGTCCGGCCGCTGCAGCTGCGAGTGCCGTGGTTGCACGGCGACAATGACGCCGGCATCTTTGCCGCGTCGCCATACCACTTTATCGCCAGTGACCAACGAGCCCAGGTTGGCGCGGAAGTGGCAGCTCACCACTTCGCCCTCGGCCGACCCCTGATCGCCTAGCTCGCCGAGCGACTCCACCTCGACCCGTTTGCCGTAGTGAGCCACCACCAGACCAAACTCTTCCGGCCCCAGGCTGTCGTCCTGCAGCTGCTGGTCGGCACGGGCGTCGCGTTTACTGGCGCGCGCACTGCGCTCCTGTTGGATTTTCTCGATACGCCAGGCCTGGCGACGGTTGAGCTTGCGTTTACTCATGGGTGGAGATCATCGTGCGGGCGCCTCGGGCGTTGCCTTGCTAAACTGTGGGACACATTGTAAAACGTGCGCCCTTAAAAAAATACGAGCAGACCTTCATGAGCCACATTGCCGACGACAACCTTATCTGGATAGACCTGGAAATGACCGGCTTGGAGCCGGATACCGACGTAATTATTGAGATTGCCACCATCGTCACCGATGCCCAGCTAAATATTCTGGCCGAGGGACCGGTCTTTGCCATTCATCAGCCTGACACAGTGTTGGCTGGTATGGATGAATGGAATACCAATCAACACGGTAAATCGGGTCTGACCCAGCGGGTCAAAGACAGTAAAACCTCAGCCGCCGAGGCCGAGGCGGCCACCATCGCATTTTTGGGGCAGTGGGTGCCTAAGGGCAAATCGCCCATGTGCGGCAACTCCATTTGTCAGGACCGGCGATTTTTAGTGCGCGGTATGCCTGAGCTAGAGCGCTATTTTCACTACCGCAATTTGGATGTCAGCACCCTCAAGGAGCTGGCCCGACGCTGGGCGCCCGAGGTATTGGCCGGCGTGAAAAAATCCAGCAGCCACCTGGCCATGGACGATATCAAAGATTCCATTGCCGAACTGCAGCACTACCGAAATACATTTATTAAGTTCTAGTCGGTTCCCGTCGAACAGCAGCGCGAAAGCGCGCTAGGACAGCGCTTGATCGACACTGCAGACTGCCAAAACTCCGCTATTGATGCGAGCTGCTGTGGCCGGGCGCCAAGGCGCCCAAGTCAGTCGCCTGCTTTTTGAAACTAATACAGTGAGGGAGTAGGTGGCCATTTCGTCTTGGATGGTGTGCCTCTGGCACACGGTGTACAGTGATTTTTAGGCGATGTCCCAAATTGTATCGTGCAGCGCACGGAATTTGATTAATGGCCGCAAGGATTGTAATGCCGTGTACGCCGTGTCGGTTGGTGAATATAACCAAAAAGGACTCTGTAATGTACGAAATGCTCGTGGGGCTTGAAGTCTCAGATACCGACATTTACGCGCAGTATCGCGAGGCGATGGCCCCTATATTGTCAGCCTATGACGGTGGTTTTGGGTACGATTTTCTAGTCTCGGACGTCTTGCTTAGCCAGGTGGACGTGCCCATTAACCGGGTGTTTACCATCTATTTTCCTAGTCAAACGGCGGCGGATCATTTCTTCTCTGATGCACAATATCTGAGCGCTAAAGTTGCCTACTTCAATCGTTCAGTGAAAAACACCACCTTAATCGCCAGCTATCAGAAGTAACACAATCTACTTGAAGGCCTAGGTAGGAGCGCTGCATTTATGCCATTCACACCCATCCATATGGGGCCGGGAATTTTTATCAAAGCTGTGTTGCAGGGCAGTTTTAGCTTGATGGTTTTCGGTTGGACGCAGATCGTTATGGATATCCAGCCGCTGTGGGTGCTAGTCACCGGCGAGGGTCATTTACACGGCTTTAGCCATACCTATTTGGGGGCGACATTGCTGGCTGTGGTCGCTGGAATATCGGGTAAATATTTGTCCGAGCTTGGCATGCGCATAATCGTCCCGCATTGCGTCGAAGCTATAGAGATCCGTTGGTGGGTGGCGTGCACGTCGGCATTGATTGGTGCCTTTACACACGTCATGCTCGATAGCATGATGCACGCCGATATGGCCCCATTGTACCCCTTTTCTAATGTCAACTCTCTGCTTGGTGCAGTCTCTGTTGCGGACTTGCACAAGGCCTGTATGTACACCGGATTGGTAGGTACGGCTATCTACTATTGGGTACGTTTTAAATCGAGTAAACGCGGTAAAAAGGATTAGCGTAGGCGATACCATACGGCTTGCGCTGCGCAAGCTGTGCTCAATGGCCCGAATAGGCAGCGGTTTTGTCCGTGGAAAATTGGTTTTTGACGGCGCTTGAATTACCCTGCGATACAGGGATATCTCATATTTAGTGACAGTAGGGGCTGACTTTCCCAAGTTAGGCAGCCGATATTGCCATATTTCATCTGTTGCACTAAGACTTGAGTCGCGCTAGGGCGATTGTAAGTTTGGTGCCAAAATTATTTTGAGCCGCGATGCCGGTCAGGATTTAAATGTAATGTCGATAAAAAATGTAGTGGCGCGCTTTTTTTTATGCGCGAGTATTAGCGTGAATGTCAGTGCAACTGTACCAATGGCAACCACTGAGTGTGCCACGGATTTGGAGGCGCTCGAATCGCAACTAGAAACGTCGCGGGATCGTTTTATCAAGGACAAAATCCCTTCAATTATCGCGGCCTTTCGCTCTGGCTCGCGCGCGTGTATAAGTCAGGTGCTTGAGTACCCCTTTGAACGGCCTTACCCCGTTGCGCCCATTCGGAACGCGGAGGAGATGTTGGCGCGCTTTGATGAAGTGTTTGATGCGGAGTTAATCGCGGGCATTGCGAGTTCAAATGTTGCCGATTGGCACTACCGCGGCCTGTACGGTTTTACTTTCAGCAATGGGCTGGCCTGGGCGGGTGAGTCTCAATATGTATACTCGACGGGTATTCAAACAGCGCGCGCCGGCGCCGTTATGGTCGAAGCGCTGGCCGAGCAGCGGCGCCACCTGCACCCCAGCTTGCATGAATTCGAAGCCGCCGTGCTGTCCTGGAACTCAGCGCGCTTTAATGTACGCATCGACGATTTAGGTGAGCGCGGCTATCGTTACGCGGTGTGGCCAGGCGACAAGCCTCAGAGTGCTACGCCCGATTTAATCTTGACCGGCGGCGAACTGCACTGGGTGGCCGGCGGCGTGAGATACCCCCAGTACACCTTTAAGAATGGCCGCTACACCTATGTGGTTGAAAGGGGCTGGTCGCCCGAATGGCCGGAGGGGAAAATTGGCTTTTTGCAGGTAGTTAAAGACAGCCAGACGGCGTCGGAAAAACAATTAGTGCACGTTGATTATTTTGCCCGAGACGAGGGGGTGCGCAAGGAGCACACGGAGCAACTATCGCGCCTTGAGCTGGCGCGGGAATTTGCCATTAGGTTAATCGAAAATCAACCGCTGAATGATTTGCCAACGGGCGCCATCGAGCTGCGCTATGTCTACGAGGGCAATGAGCAGGATATTGGCACGGAATACTACGAAAAGTCGGTCGACGACACAGTCGGCGAGGTGCCGCTATCGGAATTTGTGCGCCAGCTGCAGGCGAACTGGAATGTCGATATGCGCTGGTTCCTGGATAGCTGGGCTACAGACGCCGTGCGATTGTTGGCGGCGCTACCACATGGCTCCAGCGGCGGCGATGTTGCGCTGGCGGGGCCGGACGACAACCGAATTTATGTATTGAATGCGCGCGAAGAGCTCAATTACTTTATCCTCGATTTCGACGATGAGACTGGCTCTGATCGGCTGGTCCGCATCACCTACTATTCGCGCTATTTACCTTGATCCAGTGGGGACTGCCTCACCAGGTGCGCGCGCTGTTTTTGATTTTACGCTTGCGTTTTTTATTGGTATCGCGCTGTTGCGCCAGCGCCCAGTCTATGTGCTCTTGCACCATGGGTGTGGCGCTCACCCGCGCGTGTTCGAGCTGGTGAATGATGCTGGTATTGCTGGGGGCGTTGCCTAAACCCACGGCCAGGTTGCGCTGCCAGTTTTCAAAACCGGTGCGGCGCAAGGGCGAGCCCGCCGTGCGCTCGAGAAATTCCGCCTCTGTCCACGCGAATAGTTCCACTAATTTTGTGCTGTCGAGCTGGTGGCGCGGCAAAAAATCGATTTCTTGTGTGTAATTGGCGAATTTGTTCCAAGGGCAGATGGCCTGGCAGTCGTCGCAGCCAAACACGCGATTGCCCATAGGCTCGCGAAATTCCACCGGTATTGGGCCTTTATTTTCAATGGTTAAATAGGAAATGCAGCGGCGCGCGTCTAGCTCGTAGGGCCTTGGAAAGGCATCTGTGGGGCAAACTTTTAAACAGGCCGTACACTCGCCGCACTCGTCTTTTACAGCGGTCTTGTCCACGGGCAGCGGTAGACAGGTAAGCACCTCGCCCAGAAAAAACCAGCTGCCCGCTGTTCGGTTGATAATAAGGGTGTGTTTGCCTTGCCAGCCAAGGCCGGCCTTGGCGGCCAGGGGCTTTTCCGCTACCGGCGCGCTGTCTACGAAGGCGCGCTGCTGAAACTGCGCCGGCAACGGCAGGCCCAAGGCGATGGCGCGGGCCTCAATGAACTGCGCTAAATGACTCAGGCGTTTGCGAATCAGTTTGTGGTAGTCGCGTCCAAGTGCATAGCGGGAAATATACGCGGTTTCGCCATCTTTTAACGCCGCGATCAGCTGAGTGTCTCCGGGCAGATAGTCCATTCGGGCACTAATAACGCGCAGGGTACCCGGTAGCAGTTCCGCTGGCCGCGTGCGCATATTGCCGTGATCGGCCATCCAGCCCATGCTGCCCTGGTAGCCCTTGGCGAGCCAGGCCTGCAAGCGCTGCTCTGCCTCGGCCAGGCCAATATCGGTAATACCGACCTGCTGAAAGCCCAGTCGCTGACCTTCGGCTTTGAGCTCGGCGGCCAGTTGGGTCAGTGCGCGGGTGTGTTCTGTGTCTGCCATTGTTCGTGTGCTGTCTATGCCTTTTCCGTATAATTCTGACAGATTTTTCACTTGCACGAGATAACGCATGTCTGCCGCGCTGCCAAACGCCTTGTATTCCGCCCAGTCCGTTCGCGCTCTGGATCACTATTTAATTGAACAGCAGGGCCTGAGTGCCGAGCGGCTAATGAAACGTGCCGGTCGTTTTGCCTTCGAGCAACTGGCCGACGCCTGGCCCGAGGCGCGGCGCCTGGTGGTGGTGTGTGGCGCAGGCAACAATGGCGGCGACGGCTACGTGGTTGCGGCGCTGGCAAAAGCGCGCAACTTGGAGGTCTGCGTGCGCTGGCTGGCAGATCCTGCGGGCTTGTCGGGTGCGGCAAAGGCCGCTTGGCAGTACGCCCAGCAAGAGGGGGTGGCCATGGCGGCGTTTAACCCGAACGAGTCGCTGACCTGCGATGTGGTGGTGGATGGCCTGCTGGGCACAGGGCTAAGCAAGCCGGTGGCCGCGCACTATGCCGACGCAATACATTGGATCAATCAGCAGTCGGTGCCGGTACTGGCGCTGGATTTGCCCTCGGGTATACAGGCCGATACGGGTGCACCACTGGGCGCAGCTGTGAAAGCGGCACTGACGACGACCTTTGTGGGATTGAAATTTGGCTTGTTTACCGGAGCCGGCCGCGCCTGCGCCGGGCGCGTGGTATTTTCAGCGTTGGGCGGCGATACCCAGGCAGCGCACCTGCCGGTGTTGGCCCAGCGGGCTGACTATGGGGCGCTGATGGCCGGCTTCCGCGCCCGCGCGCTAGATAGCCACAAGGGCAGTCACGGGCACCTGGCGGTCGTTGGCGGAGATCTCGGTTTGTCGGGTGCCGCATTGATTGCCGCTGAGGCTGGCTTGCGCGCCGGCAGTGGGACTGTGAGCCTGGTAAGCCGCCCGCTCACCGCGCAGATTGCGCTGACGCGCCAGCCGGAGCTGATGGCGCTGGGGGTCGATGCCGGCGTGGATGCCCAGGCAAAGCTGGCCACGGCCAGTGCGCTGGTGGTGGGCCCAGGATTGGGGCAGCAGGCCTGGGGCGAGCAGTTACTGGCTCAGAGCTTGGCGTGTGATATCCCCACCTGCCTGGATGCCGACGCGCTAAATTTGCTGGCCAAAATGTCACAACCTGCGTTGCCCGCACGTTGTGTGCTCACGCCGCACCCGGCCGAAGCGGCCCGATTACTGAAAAAAACCACCGCCGACATTCAGGCCGATCGCGCTGCTTCGGCGCGGGCGCTGGTGCAATTAACGGGCGCGGTAATCGTGCTCAAAGGCGCAGGTAGTCTGGTAGCTTTTGGCGAGGGTGAACATATTCAACTGAGGCTGATCGATGCCGGCAATCCCGGCATGGCCAGTGGCGGCATGGGCGATTGCCTGGCAGGTATTATCGGGGCCCTGTTGGCGCAGGGCTTGGCTCCTGCGCACGCTGCCGAGTTGGGCGCCTTGGTGCACGCCATGGCGGGCGATCAACTGGCCGAGGCCGATGGTCAGCGCGGGTTGCTCGCCACCGATTTACTGCCGGCGGTGCGCTGGCTGTTGAACGGGTTGTAATTCATGGTGGCACATCAGTTTACCGCTGTTGGCGAGGCGGCCATGGTTGAGTTGGGGGCGCAGTTTGGGCGCGCACTCGGGCGCGGTGTGTTATTCCTCGAGGGCGACCTGGGCGCGGGTAAAACCACGCTTACACGGGGCATACTTCAGGCTTTTGGCCATTCAGGTGCGGTTAAGAGCCCTACCTATACACTGGTGGAACCTTATCAACTGAGTGCTGTCACTGTGTATCATTTTGACCTCTACCGCCTGGGTGATCCCGAAGAGTTGGAGTACATGGGCATTCGCGACTATTTTGACGCCGATGCACTGTGTATTGTTGAATGGCCCAAGCGCGGCGAAGGTTTTTTGCCAGCGCCCGATTGGCGCGTTACAGTCGGTATACAGTTGGCGCCCGGTGGAGAGCCGGGCCGAGTGCTCACACTGGATGCACCTACGGCCACAGGTCAGCGGGCGCTCAGTCACTTAGTCACCACCGGGAGTCAGGGCCGCGCATGATGCGACCTATCATCAGTGTCATTAGCGTGTGTATGTGCCTGTGGGCGCAGGCCGTGGTGGCCACAACCATCGATAGCGCGCGCTTGTGGCGTGCACCGGACCATACCCGCCTGGTCTTCGATTTAAGCGGCCCGGTGGAGCACAGTATTTTTACCCTGAGTAATCCGGATCGTTTGGTGGTTGATATCAGCGCGGTGAAACTCAAGGCCAATTTGGGCGAGTTGCCGCTGGCCGATACTCCCATTCGCACCGTGCGCACGGCTCCGCGCAACCAGAGCGACTTGCGCATTGTGCTGGATCTTAGCGCCGCCGTGAAACCGCGCAGCCTGGTATTAAAAAAGTTCGGCGATAAGGCCGATCGCCTAGTCATCGATTTGTACGACACCGATATCAAAGTAGAAAAAACGGTGGTTGCCGCCGTGCCCGCCAGTCGGCGCGACATAGTCGTCGCCATCGACGCCGGTCACGGTGGTGAGGACCCGGGCGCCATTGGGCCGAATCGCTTGCGCGAAAAAGATGTGGTGCTGGCTATCGCCAAAGAGCTACAAAAAATGGTGGATGCCGAGCCGGGCTATCGCGCGTTTATGACTCGCAGTGCCGATTACTATGTACTGCACGCCAAACGCCGTAATTTGGCGCGCGCCGAGCGGGCGGATCTTTTCGTGTCGATTCATGCCGATGCCTTTACCAATCCAAAAGCCCGGGGCGCCTCGGTTTTTGCGCTGTCACAGCGCGGAGCAACGTCGGAGATGGCGCGCTTTTTAGCACAGCGTGAAAACGAGGCCGACCTGTTTGGCGGCGAGGGCACGATTCTCGAGGGGCGCGATGAAATGCTGGCATCGGTGCTCGTGGATTTGTCGATGACCAATACTCTGAGCCAAAGCTTGCAGGTGGGCGACAAGGTGATTCAGTCCATGAAAAAAATGGCTCACATGCACAAGCACCACGTCGAGCAGGCCAACTTCCTGGTGCTAAAGGCGCCCGACGTACCCTCGATATTGGTGGAGACGGGTTTTATCTCCAACCCGCAGGAGGCCAAAAATCTGGCGTCCAGTGCCTATCGTCGCCAAATGGCGAATGCCATTTTTGGCGGCATTAAAAATTATTTTTACGAGTCGCCGCCATCGGATTCCTACATCGCCTGGGTCAAGAAGGGCGGTCGCGACGAGGGTGGCAGCGGCGCCAAAAAAGAATACGTGATTGCCCGCGGCGATACTCTGTCGGCCATTGCCCGACGCCACAATGTGTCGGTGGACGACATCCGGCGGGCCAATAACCTCAATGGCTCAACCATTATGATTGGCCAGAAAATTCAAATTCCCACTTCCTGACTGCGTTGTATTCATGTCTTCCATAATTAAACTGCTCTCGCCCCGCCTCGCTAACCAAATTGCCGCCGGCGAGGTGGTGGAGCGACCAGCGTCGGTTATCAAAGAGCTGCTGGAAAACAGCATCGATGCGGGCGCCACTCGCCTGGAGGTCGAGGCCGAAGAGGGTGGCGTGAAGTTAATGCGCGTGCGCGATAACGGCAAGGGCATCAGCCGCGAGGATTTACCGCTGGCGCTGAGCCGTCACGCAACCAGCAAAATTTACGAACTGGACGACTTGGAGGCGGTGGCTACATTGGGTTTTCGGGGCGAAGCGCTGGCGTCGATCAGTTCGGTATCGCGGCTGCTTATTACGGCAAATCCAACGGACGATAGCTCACAGGGCTGGAGTGCGCGCTCTGAAGGGCGCGACATGGAAACCGAGCTGATGCCTGCGCCGCACCCGCGCGGCACTAGTGTGGAAGTGCGCGACCTGTTTTTTAACACCCCGGCGCGGCGAAAATTTTTGCGCACTGAAAAAACTGAATTTGCGCGCCTGGAGGATGTGGTCAAACGGCTGGCGCTGTCGCATTTTGACGTCGCCTTTAACCTGACCCACAACGGGCGGGCGCTGCACCAGTGGCGCGCCGCCGGTTCGCGCGTTGAGCGCGAGCGCCGCGTGGGCCAGATTTGCGGCAGTGCATTTATGGAAAATGCACTGTATGTGGAGGTGGAGCGCGCCGGTCTGAAACTGTGGGGCTGGGTGGCACTGCCGGCCTTTTCTCGCTCTCAGGCCGACTTGCAGCATTTTTATGTTAACGGCCGCGCAATCAAGGACAAGCTGGTCACCCACGCGGTGCGCCAAGCCTACCGCGATGTGTTATTCCACGGCCGCCACCCGGCCTACGTATTGTATCTGGAATTAGACCCGGCCACCGTGGACGTGAATGTGCACCCCACCAAACACGAAGTGCGCTTTCGCGACTCGCGCCTGGTGCACGACTTTCTATTTCGCACACTGCACCACGCCCTGGCCGAGGTGCGGCCCCAGGATCAACTGGAGAAATCCGACGCGGCGCCGGCGGCAACAGGTGCCAGTGCCGGCGAGTTTGGTCCCCAGTCCAGTCTGGGGCTGGCGGTACCCAGCAACAGGCCGCCGCTGAGTGGGCCTATTGCTGGGTACGCGGCGCAGTACCCCAGCGCAGGCCAGGTGAGCGAGCAGTTGCAACAATACGGCGCCCTGCACTCGCCCACCGGGCGCCCGGTGCAGTCGACATCCGGCTGGGCGGCGCCGCAGGCTGCGGCAGACAACGAAATGCCACCCCTGGGTTTTGCCATCGCGCAGCTCAAGGGTGTCTACATTCTTGCGGAAAACGCCCAGGGGTTGATTGTGGTGGATGCCCACGCGGCGCACGAGCGGATTACCTACGAGCGCATGAAAGCCGCCTTCGACGGCGAGGGATTGAAAGCGCAACCGCTGCTGGTGCCCGAATCCATTCCGGTCAGTGAGAAAGAAGCCGGCCTGGCCGAGCAGCATGCGGCGCTCTTTGCCACGTTGGGGTTTGGTGTCGAGCGCGCCGGCCCTGAAACACTGTTGATTCGCCAGATTCCGGTGATACTCGGTCAGGCAAGGGTCGAGCAGCTGGTGCGCGATGTCTTGTCCGACCTGGCCGAACACGGCACCAGTGATCGCATTCGCGAGCACATTAACGAATTGCTCTCCACCATGGCTTGCCACGGTTCGGTGCGCGCCAACCGCAAGCTCTCTATCCCGGAAATGAACGCGCTGCTACGCGATATGGAGGCGACGGAGCGCTCGGGTCAGTGCAACCACGGGCGGCCAACCTGGTTTTTACAGAGTATGGATGCGCTCGACAAAATGTTTTTGCGAGGCCAGTGATGGCGCCCAAAGTCATTTTCTTAATGGGCCCCACCGCCAGCGGTAAAACCGATTTGGCCATTGCCCTGCGCGCGCACCTGCCGGTGGAATTAATCAGTGTGGACTCCGCCTTGGTGTACCGGGGTTTGGATATCGGCTCGGCCAAGCCCAGTGCCGCCGAGCAGCAGGCGGCGCCACACCGGTTGATCGATATCTGCGATCCGGCCGAACCCTACAATGCCGGCCAGTTTGTGCGCGATGCCGAAGCCGCCATTGCCGAGATTCACGCCGCCGGCCGCATCCCCCTGCTGGTGGGCGGCACCATGTTGTATTTCAAGGCATTGCTCGACGGTCTGGCCGATATGCCCACCACGCCGCCCTTGGTGCGCGCGCAGATCGAGCAGGAGGCGGCGGAAAAGGGCTGGGCGGCGCTGCACGCCGAGCTGGCCAGGATTGATCCCGAGACAGCCGCGCAGCTGCACCCCAACCACTCGCAGCGGATTTCGCGGGCGCTAGAAGTCTACCGCAGCAGCGGTAAAACCATGAGTACACTGCGCGCCGAACAGCAGGCCGCCACCGGCGAGCCCTTTGACGCGCGCTTCCAGCTCACGCAACTCGCCATCGCGCCCCACGACCGCACCGTACTGCACCGGCGCATCGCCGCCCGATTCGATGCCATGTTGGCGGCGGGTTTTAAGGCTGAAGTGGCTGCACTGCGCCAACGCACAGACTTGCATGCCGACCTGCCCGCCATTCGCGCCGTGGGCTATCGGCAGATGTGGGCGCACCTGGACGGCGCCTACGACGAGGCGGAGATGGTGGCAAAAGGTGTGGCCGCCAGTCGTCAACTGGCCAAGCGCCAGCTCACCTGGTTGCGCGGCTGGCCAAATCTGAATTGGGTCTATACTGACGATCGGGCGGGAAATGCCCTGCCACGTGAAGAAATTGTGCGTCAGGCCTTGAACTGTCTAGGGGTTGCAACCATATAATGGGCAGTGGTGTGCCCGTTTGGGTACGCGCGTCAGTTATTTCGCTTGCTGTTGCGCCTGTCACAATGTGTGTGTGCAGGGTATTCGCAACTTTTATTTGTTGATTATAAGGAGAATAAACATGTCAAAAGGGCATAGCTTACAAGACCCTTATTTGAATGTTTTGCGCAAAGAACGTATTCCCGTCTCTATCTACTTAGTAAACGGAATTAAGTTGCAAGGCCAAGTTGAGTCTTTTGATCAGTTTGTTGTGTTGTTGAAAAACACCGTAAGCCAGATGGTTTACAAGCACGCAATTTCCACAGTTGTTCCCTCTCGCGCTGTCCGCGTACCCATGCTGAACCCAGCAGAAGGTGAGCAGGAAGAAGGCGCAGAGGACTAAAGGGCCAAAAGCTCAGGAGTCATCTTGTTCTTTGAACGTCCCGAATCCGGTGAACTGGCAGTGCTGGTTCATCTGGATTTCAACCTTAAGCTCGATGTAAACGATCCCCGCGAATTTGAAGAGTTGGTGCTGTCTGCCGGCGGCGACCCGGTGGCACTGCTGACCGGCAAGCGCGCGGCGCCCGACGCCAAAACATTTATGGGCAGCGGCAAGCTACAGGAGCTAAAAGACCTGGTGGCCTTGCACGAGGCCGAATTGGTGATCTTTAATCACAACCTGTCGCCCAGCCAGGAGCGCAACCTGGAGCGCGAATTAAAGTGCCGGGTGCTCGATCGCACCGGGCTGATTCTGGATATTTTCGCCCAGCGCGCGCGCACCCACGAAGGTAAATTACAGGTGGAATTGGCACAGTTGCGCCATATGTCCACCCGCCTGGTGCGCGGCTGGACTCACTTGGAGCGCCAAAAGGGCGGTATTGGCCTGCGCGGCCCGGGTGAAACACAGCTGGAAACGGATCGGCGTTTGCTGCGCGCGCGTATCTCGTTTATCGAGTCGCGCCTGGATGCCGTGCGGCGCCAGCGCGACCAGGCCCGGCGCTCGCGCACCCGCGCCGATATTCCCACCGTGTCGCTGGTAGGCTATACCAACGCCGGCAAGTCGACGCTGTTCA
>NZ_JBTUOC010000021.1:0-27762 GCF_058345725.1 Simiduia sp.
GGGCTTTGGTTAGCAAAGGCTGGGCTGGTTGTGTTGCCGGTCATCAGCACATCCACCGACCCCAGTTCATTGACAGTGTTGTAAACCCGCACCTGTGCATTGGCATTGGCGTTGGTGTATTTGTAGACAAAGGTCGATGACGACATTTGATCCAAAACCAGGCCGCCACTTTCGGCGTCATCGCGCAGTATTAGCGAATAGGTATAGCCAAGGGTAAATGGCACCGCCGACGTAGTTAACAATAAATCACCGGTGTAGGCGTCCACCACGTAAAACACGTAACTGTCTGGCTCCAGGCTGGTAAATTCGGATTGCGCCGCAACGCCTAGGGTCGCGAACAATTGTGCCGACGCCTGCCCTTCGCCCGACAAACCGTAATAGATTTCCAATTGATCATAGGTGTCGGATAAATTAAAGGCCTGCACCTCAAACAAGTCGTCGTCCAGATCGGCGTCGGGCGAGTAGGTGTAGTGAGCCAGTGTTGGCCCGGCGTAGTCGCCGGTTAGCACGTACAAATGATAGTGGTCGGCCTCAAAGGACACGGTTTCGCTGAGTATTTCCACGAAAGTACTGGCGTCGTTTGGATTGAGTCGTTCAACGGTGAGCTGGTATTCATCTGGCGTGAGACTGGCGCGCACGGTGGCATCGCCGTAGGGCGCCGTCGACACCAGATCGCCATCCAGATAAAAGTAAGTGGTCGACGCGTTGGGCGATGCATTGTAAAACTGCACATACCCTAAGCCGGTACTTGTGGTGCTGGTATCGCTGTCGTCATCGTCGTTCAGACACCCTGTTAGCAAGGGCAACACGCCCGCAATACACCACCATACACCCGTTTTTAACCAAGCACTT
Organism: Simiduia sp.; assembly: GCF_058345725.1. Taxonomy (NCBI): domain Bacteria; kingdom Pseudomonadati; phylum Pseudomonadota; class Gammaproteobacteria; order Cellvibrionales; family Cellvibrionaceae; genus Simiduia; species Simiduia sp. The sequence goes on from NZ_JBTUOC010000021.1 coordinate 853, forward strand.
TTAACCATGTGATAACCACCCTACAACGCTATTGAAATAAGGGCTGCATCATAGAGAGGGTCTGCGTGAAGTTAGGTTAAGTATGTTAAGGCTTTGTTGAGCAAGGTAAAGCACACCCGCCATTGCGACAGGTGTGCCGATCTGTTGCGATCAGAGAGCGCCGTAGAAGATCACGGCGCTGTGGAACAGCTGGCGCCGCCCAGGGTCGGAATCTCAACTGCCGTATTGTTACCTTTACTGAGCTGCATGCCAAAGCTCACGCTGGCGCCCGGTGCCACGGTACTGTTCCAACCCACAGGCGCGGCCTGATAGGGATTGGCGCCAGTCAGGGTGACATTCCAGGCATTGGTAATGCGCGCGTCGGAGTCGTAGTGCCAGCTAAGCTGCCAACCCTGCACCGGCGTACTGCCCGCGTTGGTCAGCACAACACTGGCAACAGCGCCCGTGTTCCACTCGTTTTCCACCCGGTATTCGCAGTGTAGCGGTGACGCCGGGCTGCTGTCGGACACAGTCACCTGCTGAGCGGTCGTATCGCTGAGCTGACCGTCCGACACGGTGAGCACCACTGTGTAGTTACCTGCAGCCGCGTAGGTGTGAACCAAGTGGGCTCCGCTGCCTGTTTGGCCGTCGCCCAGATCCCAACTGTAGGTCAATGTGTCGCCGTCTGGGTCTGTACTGTCGTGACCGTGAAAGGTTGCCTGCAAGCCATCAACAGCGACGCCCATATGGGCCACCGGCGGTAGGTTGTCTGCCTTGACGGTCACCGCCACATGGGCGGGGGCCGATTGCAAGCCGCTGTCGTCTATGGCGACAAAGTCAAAACCGTCTTGGCCGCTAAAATCGGTGTTTGGCGTGTACAGCCGCGCGGCACCAGAACCCGTTAGCTGACCATTCGCCGGCGGGTTTACCACACTGAAGTCCACCACCTGACCGTCCGCATCGGCACCGGTTAACTGTATGGCCAGCGCTTGATTGCGCTCGGTATACAGTGCCTGGCCATTGGCCACCGGGGGCGTGGGCCCATCGTTAAAGGCCAGATCGATACAACCGTGAAAGCGCTCAAAGGTAAAGTAGTTGCGTCCCCATTCGCCGTACACCACATGGTGGCCCGTGCGTGCGGGCAGCGTGCACTCGGTGGTGAAGGTGGATGCGCCTTTATCGGCGATCACTTTCGGATTGCCCGTGGGGTTGGTGTCGTCGTAGTTCAGCACGCAAAAGGCTTCGCTTTCGAAATCCGACCAAGCCAGCGGCGTATTCGGATCGAACACGAAATCCGGCTTGGTAATCCAGTAGCGAAACTCCTCTGTGTCGTCAAAGTGCGGGCCCCAGGAAATATTCCAGGTGATGTTTTTTGGGCCAGCCTGGGCGGGCTGCGTAGGCCATTGGGTGGGGGTGTCCCATGGCGTTGCACCGCCATGCCAAACTTCGCTGTCAAAACCACAGACGTTTGTGGGCAGGGGCGTTACCCCTTTGCGCCCCACATCGTGACTGAGCACACTCATGAACTGGTAACCGCCGTTGGAATCATTGGCGAAGGCATCCACACAGGCTTGGGTGGTTGCCTGATCGGGCTTTTCGTTTAATCCACACACGGCGTTGCGCGCCGGAGGATCGACCATCAGCCCATGGGCCTGCACTAGAACTGGCTGAAAGGCCATCAACACTCCCAGGGTCAACAGGTTGCGAGTAAACAGCTTTTTCTTGAATTGCGTTTTCATAGAGCGCTCCAATTGTTCAAGCTTTCAATATGTCTGTGCGTCGCACTGGCGTGCGCACAAGCAGGTAAAAAAGGCCCGATTAACATCGGGCCAAGAGGGCGCCGGGCGCAGGCCCGGCGATCAGTGGGTTTCGCTACTGGCAAACGTCGCCCGTCACTGTGACTACCGGTGCTGCTGTACCGTTGGGCTTGGAGCCCTGCATGCCAAATTCCACCGACTGACCTGGCTGTATCACGCTGTTCCAACTCAGCGGCGTGGCGGTATAGGGATTGCTGCCGGTGACATTGGCATTCCATCCATTCGTGCGCGCAACGCCCGCCGGGTAGCTCCAGCTCACAGTCCAACCATTTACCGGACTGCTGCTGTTGTTGGTCAGGCGAATGGTGGCCACGAAGCCGGTGTTCCATTCATTGTTCACCAGGTACTCGCAGGCAACGCCCGCCGGTGGGGCCGTCACCGACACCACTTGCGCGCTGGTGTCGGTATCGATGCCGTCACTCACCGTCAGGCTCACTGTGTAGCTGCCACTGGTGGCAAAGGTGTGGCTGGCACTCACACCGGTTTTGGCGACACCGCCAAAGTCCCACTGGTAGCTGAGCGCATCGCCATCGGCATCGCTGGAGCCCGAGCCGTCGGTCGACACGGTCAAACCACTGGTACTCGCGGTGAAACTCGCCACTGGCGCGGTGTTGGCTGGAGGCGTCTCGGCATTGAGAGTAATGCTGGCACTGGCGCTCAGGTCATTGCCCTGCGCATCCTGGGCAATCACTTCCACCAGGAAACTGCCGGTACTGTTGGGCGCGGTAAATGTGGCCGACCCGTTGACGCCGTTGGCCACTTCGCCACCACTGACCAGCACGCGCGCACTGGCCGCGTTGGCGAGTGCAAAGTTCACGGTTACCTGACTGCCGGTGTACACACTGCTGTTATTTACCGGGCTGGTAATCGACACAGAGGGCACTACCGGCTCCTCCACTGTGATAGTGACCTGCGCCGTATTAGACACGGCGTTGTCATTATCGGTGGCGGTGTAGGTGAAGCTGTCGGTGCCAAAGAAGCCGGCATCGGGCGTGTAGGTGCGCGAGGCACCCGTGCCAGTCACCACACCGTGGGCCGGTGCGCTGAGCTGGTAACTGCTGATGCTACCGTCCTGATCGCTGGCCGCCAGCGTTACCGTCACCGGCTGATCGGCAGCCGTTGTAACCTGCACGTCCTCCGCCACGGGCACGCAATTAATACCCGTTGAGCCCCCGCACGCCGGTGTAGGCTCTGCACCCCAGATAAGCTTGCTGCCATTGTATAGGGCAATTTTCGGCGCGTGTTTTTCGGCATTGGTGTAGTTGTCCCATGAGGGATCACCGGCATTTACCCAATCGGCGCTATCGCCCGTGGTGGGTAATGACAAACGGAATTGCACTTCTTTGCGGTGCGCCGACTGGCCGCCGGGGAAAATATCCACACCCGAAAAATCCACTTCGGTGTAATAAATATTATCGGACGGGTCGCCCCAGGGTTTAAGTTGCGACACACTGGTCGCCTGGCTATAGGCAGCGCTCACTGTGACATCGGCAGCCGTGTAGCCCTTGGCCATCTCCGCTGTCAAATCAATAAAATAGCGGAACTTGAGTTGATCGGTATTGGCGGCGGGCCAGGCAGAACGGTTGTACACCTTGGCTGCAATTTCCACATGCCGAGGGCCCGATGCATTGGTTTTTGCTTCGACGAAATATTCCAGGTCGCGCACTTCCGGCGCGGGGAAATTCGCCTCGGCGATAGGTGCACCGCCAAAATCCAAATACAAACGCGCGACCGCACCGGTAAAGCCGGAGTTGTAATCGGTAGCAACCTCATTGGCAATGTAATCGCCTCGGTCGTCCTCGTAGCTGTCGCCAGAACCTGGACCACCAACCAAGGCGCCCACCAACAGGTGACGGCTTTCAGTGGGCACGCTCAAGCTATCTGCCCAAGTGCCGTGTGCGCCCCGATGGTGGGGATTTTTGGGGCCATTGGCCGCCATGCCGATCTGGTAAGGAATGCCCATGGGATTATCGCCCAAGATGTATTCGAGCTGCCCAACGGCAAAGTCGTAGTAGGTTTGCGCGCGCGCATTCGCCGGATTTTTCGACTTCAGGTAGTCGGAATAAATCAAAGCAATGAAGGCCGTATTAGAGGCATAGCGCGTGGCGCCCCAGGTATCCAATTGCGCCAGCCCGCCGGGCGTGTATTTCACGCGATTGCCGTTGTATCCCGTAGTCCAGTAATCCAGCCAGCGCTCGGCGTCGGCTTCGTACTCGGCGTCACCGGTCAGCTGCGCCATCAGCACGTAGGAGCCGTAGCCTTTATCGTCCCAGGCGTGCGTCCATTTGTAGGACTTCACCGTGGATTGCTGCTCGGTGTTTAAATTCGCGTAGGCGGATTTTGCGGTATTCAAATACGCTTGCTCGCCGGTGGCGCGGTGCAACCAAATGGCAGACCAAACCAGCTCATCGTTGTAACCACTCCAGGAGTTGTAAAAGGCAGTCGCGTCGGTAATGCAATCGCTGTACTTGCCCTTGTAGGTGTGGGCAAAGGTATACAATTCGCGCGCGTGGCTTAGGAGGTTCGCGCTGTAGGCCGGGTCGTCTTGCTGAAACACCATGGCAATAGCCGCCAGCGCCGCGGCCGTTTCACCGGCAATGTCTGAACCGGGACAGCTGGCATCCACTTTATAGGCGGGGCGATTGCTCGCGGCCCGCTCGGTCAGATGCACCACTTCGGGCGAGCCCCACCAAGCGTGATCGGCACTGCCGGAACCCACTTGCCCATAGAGTTCGTTGGGCGCTGTGTGGGCACTCACAAAATAGTCCGCGACAAAACGCAGATTATTTTTTATGTGCACCATCTGCCCGGTTTGCTCGTAGGCTTGTGGATACTCAAGTACACCCCAGGCCAGCATGGTGGCAGAGGCCGCCATGGGGAAGCCAAATTTGACGTGGTCGCCGGCGTCAAACCAGCCACCCGAAAGATCGACGCCCACATCTTGTCCATCATTGAGCACCGCGTCGCCGCGCCACTCAACGCGGTTCCACTCGGGCAGCTGCCCGGCTTGTTGCGCCTCGTAAAAATAGATGGATTTTTGTAGCGCTTCGCCGTAATTGGGCGCCGCCGATGCATGCACTGTCCAAAAAGCCGTAGCGGCGATGGCAGTCGCCTTGGTCAATGTTTTCAATTTCATTGTTATGTCCTGTTACGCTATGTGGTATGTGGCGGCTCGCAAACGAGCCGTCCGTATGTGTGGTAAAAATACTCGCCTATAGACCCAAGGGCTCAAGCCCACCGTTTTGGTAGTGTTGCTTGACGGTGATGCCGGACTGCCCCAAGGGAATCTGATGATCCAACCCGATAAACTGGCCGTTGCCGTTTTGCCAAAGCACGGGTTTTAAAATGCTGTACTTAGCTTCGTCCCAGGTTTTCCAGTCGTGCTCAAGAAGGCCACCCGTGTCGCCCGAGTTGGGGTTTAGGGTCCAGAAGGTATGGTGAATCTTGTAGTCGTCCATGAGCGAACGCAGCGCCAGTAGCCAGGTTTCATTGTCGCCGCCGTCCAAGAATCCACCCCACTCGCCCATTAACAACGGTGAAATTTCTTCGGTGTGTAGATACAGCCAGTTGTCGGCCCACACGTCGGCGATAAGCGTCTGCTTGCTAAAGCCGGGATAGAACCAAGGCTGACGGTGAACCAGCGGCCCGTAGTCGTGGGGCGAGTACATGATTTTGTGGGCAAAGCCCGGCACCTGCACGGGATGATCTTTAGCGCCGCGCAGATTGCCGCCCCACCAATTAAAGTGGTAATCGTCCTCGACGCGCGAATCCCAGCTGACACCGTCGATGGGATATACCTCGATGCCCTCCACCAAGATCAATACCTCTGGATGCACTGCCAGAATAGCGGCGGCGGTTTTTTCCGCGACGTGCTTCCAGTTGTTGGCATCGGTTGAGCTGTCCCACTTGGCGAACAATGCATCGCTGTGCGCTTTACCGTGCGGTTCATTTTCCAGATCGAAACCAATCACCGTGTCGTCGTTTTTATAGCGATTGGCCAGCCAGACCCAGGTATCGATGAACACCTGTTCGGTAATATCGCCCTTACTCCAGGTGGGATAGATATGGCCCATATTGTCGATATGCGGCGAGTGCGCATCCAACAGCACTTTCATGCCATGGCACTTGGCAGAGGCAATAAAGGCGTCAAATATTTCCAGACTGTTCATGCCCACTAATTCTGGGTTGGCGTGGGTGTTCACGTTAGTGGTAACAAAGACACCGTTCATCCACTCATGCACCAGTTCGGTGGCAAAGGGCACGCGAATCAGGTTGATCCCACGCTCGGCCATGGCCGCCAAGGTGTCGTCCATGTTAGCGCTCCAAAGCCCATGGAAAACGCGCTCGGTGGTATTGAAACCGAACCAGTTGGCGCCTGTTAACCAAACCGCCTGTCCTTCCTGGTTCACGATTTTATTACCGGCCACACTAAGCCAATCATCGTCCAGCGCGCCTTCACAGGCCGTCGGTGTTGGTGTCGGCGTCGGTGTTGGTGTTGGCGTCGGTGTTGGCGTTGGTGTCGGTGTTGGTGTTGGTGTTGGCGTTGGTGTTGGTGTCGACTGACCGTTAAAGACTATCTCCGCCGGCAGCGTGGCATTGCCCGGCTCGGCGATGAATCCAAAATTCACCGACGCGCCTGGTGCTACACCGCCGTTGTAATCCAGATTACCGATGACATACCGGCTGCCCTCCTGGGAAATAATTCGGGCATTCCAGATCTGGTTTATTTGGAACTGTGCATCGAATGTCAACGTCCAACCAGATACGGCGGTCGCGTCGTCGTTCAATATTTCTGTGGCGCCCTGAAAGCCAGAGCCCCAATCGTTGGCGCTGGACATGGTGACGGTCGCGGCTTCGGCCAGCGGCGTCAGCCCTATCAGCAGCGATAGCGTCAATAGTGATTTCTTCACGAGTTAACCTCTCATTGCAAAACATTTGTTGTGATTATGGTGTTCGTCGCCCATTGATTCGTCAGGCGCAGGCGTAGACTAAGGCCGCCGCAATCTGGCCGTCGTCTTAAAGGCGGCATTGCGTCGTGCCAAACGTTTCACTTGCGCGCAATGGGGTTTAGATGCGCGCAATTTGGGCGCCCAATTGAGCTACTTGGGACGTTTTTATCAGACAAAAAAATCGCACAGGTCAAATTTGTGAAGCAGCGCAAATCGCACCTGGCAGACGCGCAAGAAGCTTGAACTTCCGAATCGCTCAACTTATAGTCAATGAGACCTGAAGATTAAGGGATTGCGACCCAGGGTGTGTACGTACGTACTAATTTTCGTTGATTTGAAAAGACTTCGGCCGTTAAAACTGATGGCCGCCGCATAACAAAAAGGTCAGATCACTATGCACCAGGTGTTATTCAATACCCATGACCTCATTTTGCTGTTTACCATAGGCGTGTCGCTTCTTGCCGCACTTTGCTATGGCTTGCACTCGACGTTTACGTTGGGAAAAAAAATATTTGCAGCAGTTTTTTTTGTTAGCAGCGCCTCCATTGCCATGGATACGCTCGTTAATTTCGGCGCAGCTTTTCACGATTTTGTACTGCGCGAAGCGCCCCAAATTATTTACGTGTTTGAATTTGGCAGTTGGCTGCAGGCGCCTTGTGCCTACTGGTTTATCCGCAGCCAGGTTGATGCCGATTTTAAATTTACACGGTCTGAACTGTGGCTGCTGTTGCCCTTCGCTCTGGCCAGTTGCCACCAAGTAATCGCGTACCACAGTCTGTCTACCGCTGAAAAAATTGCCCTGCAAAGCAGTCGCGATTTGCTTGGCACTTCGATCACCATCTTTTTAGTGCAAACTGCGCGAGAGGTGTTTCGCTTTGCCCTGGCAATATGGGGCCTGCACTGGGTACTGCGCTTTGTCGCCGTCCAGCCCTCCAATCCCTGGCTGTGGTGGCATAGCTTGGGCTTTTGTGTACTCAATGCACTGGGCTTGACCATTGCCGTGCTACTGACCTATCAAGTGTTCTATCAGGTCAGCCTACCCATCGGTGAACTGGGACTTAGTCAGAACTATTTGACCCTGGTATATATTGCGGGGCTATTGGTCTTTGTCCATTACACCGCCTGTCGCAACGCTTGGCCGGTACCGCAGCGACTGGCAAACCCACCAGGCCGCCCCCAATCAGCCGTCAATCCCGTTTACGTACACGCGCTGGAACCCTTGATGCGCGAAGAAAAAGTCTACACAGACCCAGAGCTGTCACTCGAACGACTGGCTCAGCGCATTGGTGTGAGCCCGCGCACCTTGTCTTCTGTAATTAACGGCCACTACGGCTGCAGCTTTTTCGAATACATCAATCGCTATCGCCTGGAGGAGGCGAAGCGCCTGTTGGCGGCGTCCGAACACACGGTATTGGATGTGATGTACGAAGCCGGTTTCAGCTCCAAAGCCACGTTTAACGGCTTGTTTAAGCGCTGTGAGGGCATTACACCCAGCCAGTACCGGCGCTCGCGGCAATCCAGCTACCCGCTGCAATAACGCCCATCCACCGATCATCGTGCTAAACTGCGCGGCTTCAGCACCGCCAAGGGGCGCGTGCCCGTGCCGTTAACTCAACAGGGAGGTCTATTGTGCACATCACGATCGTTGGAACAGGTTACGTGGGGCTGGTTTCAGGCGCCTGCTTTGCCGATATGGGCAACAAAGTCACCTGTGTGGATGTTGATGCCGACAAGATTGCGCGGCTGCGTAACGGCGAGATTCCCATTTACGAACCCGGCCTGGAAGCGGTGGTCAAGCGCGGTATTGAGCTGGAACTGCTCACCTTTACCACCTCACTGCCGGAGGCCATGCAGGCCTCCGATATCTATTTTATAGCCGTGGGTACGCCGCCCGGCGAAGACGGCTCCGCCGATCTGAAATATGTACTGAGCGTGGCCCGAGAAATAGGCCAGAATTTGCAGGACTACGCCGTCATTGTGGACAAATCCACGGTGCCTGTGGGAACGGCGGATAAGGTGCGGGCAGCAATTCAATCAGAGCTCGATAAGCGCGGGATGACTATTCCCTTCGATGTGGTGAGTAATCCCGAGTTCCTGAAGGAAGGCGCCGCCGTCAGTGACTTCATGAAACCCGACCGCATTGTCGTCGGCGCCGAAAGCGCGCGCGCACGCGAGATCATGGGCGATCTGTACAAGGACTTCTCGCGCAATCACGACAAAGTGATGTACATGGGCGTGCGCGATGCCGAGATGACCAAGTACGCAGCCAACGCCATGTTGGCCACTAAAATTTCCTTTATGAATGAAATTGCCAATCTGTGCGATGCACTGGATGTGGACGTGGAAGCGGTGCGCCACGGGATTGGGTCGGATTCGCGCATCGGCTACTCGTTTATCTATCCCGGCTGCGGCTACGGCGGCTCTTGTTTTCCCAAGGACGTACAAGCCCTGGTGCGGATGGCAGATTCCGTTGCGTTCGATGCCAAATTACTCAATGCCGTAGAGGCACGCAATCTCGCACAAAAGCAGGTACTGGCAGCTAAAGTACAACGTCACTTGGGCGGCGATCTAAACGGCAAGACTATCGCCATCTGGGGCCTGGCCTTTAAGCCAGCCACCGACGATATGCGCGAGGCGCCGTCAATTCCTTTGATTAACAGTTTGCTGGCTGCCGGTGCCAAGGTACGCGTGCATGATCCAGAGGCCATGGAAACGTCTAAACGCGAGTTTGCACCGAAATTTGTAGAGGATGGTCAGTTAATTTACTGCGACCACCACTATGATGCCACTGAATCCGCCGACGCTCTGGTGTTGGTAACCGAGTGGAAACAGTATCGCCAGCCGGATTTCAATAAGTTGAAAACGCAATTGCGGGCAGGGCTTATTATCGATGGCCGCAACATTTACAGCCCCAGCAAATTAAAGCAGCAAGGGTTTACCTACGAGGGCATTGGCCGGCGTTAAACTCAAGTAAAAGTCACAAAAAAACCGCCCTGAGGCGGTTTTTTTGTGCTTAGCACTTGCTTACTTATCCGCTTTTTCAGCGGGAACTTTGGCAATCAGCTCGCGGAATTTACGCAGCGATTGCAGGTGCGTGAAAATCAACTCCAAGCCGTCGTTCTTCAACAACTCAGCCAATTTTTCGCTGTCTAGCGCCTTTAGCTTTTCGCGGTTAACCGCCAAGAAGCCGCCCAGGCGAATTTTTTCGCCGCCGTCGTTGGGGGTGAATTGCGCTTCCATGGGCTCAAGTAATTCCCACTCTTGCAGACGCTTACAGAAAGCCTGTGTCCGCGCAAAGTTCATCTGGTACTCCTTCAGGAACTCCAGCACTTTGCCCAGGTATTCTGTTTGCTTGCCCTCGTCGTCAAACAAACGCTCGCCCTTACCTTCTTTGCTGCAACCCGGGTAGGTTTCATCGATGCACAGCAGGAAGTTGGCACCCTCGTCGTTGCTTGAAAAAACGAAGGGGTAGCGGCGGAAGAACGCAGGCAGGTAGTTGCCGGTAAACTTTCCGTCGGCATCGATAAACAAGTTTTGCTCAGGCTTCACACCCATCACCGCCAGGGGCAGCACATTGTCGCCATTTTTGGTGAACACCACCGGGAAATTTTCTGCCGCATTAAAAAATTCAACCGCCGTCAATGGCACAGAATTAACGGTTTTGGCAAAACTTAAATCACCGGTAGGCTCGATGCCCCAGTTGCGGTGGCGCTCGCTGGAGATGGGGGTAGCATTGCCGTAAATCAAAAGTTGCTTAGTCACAGAAAGTCTCTCTTATTTATCCGTTGATTGCGTAGTGTCTTCCTTGGCTTTGCGCAAGGACTCGTATTGATCCGGGTCTAAAAAAGTCAGACACAGGTTCATCTCTTTATTTTGGGTTGGTATCAACACCAACACCATGACATTGTATTCACCGGCTTTTTCAATCACGCCGGGCTTGTGCACCAGTATATTGCCGTTCTCACTGGTGAGAAAATTTAGGTCCTGACGGGCGCTGATGGCCTGGCCTATATTCTGCAGCATGGCCTGTAAAATGGCTTTGAACACCGGAAAGCCAAACTGCCCGCGAAATTCCTTGCGATCCAACGATACATTCAGCTGGATGGTGAGCGCATCGCCCACAGTCATAGTGCCGGCGGGCAAGGCATCTTCTTCTTTCAGTTGCTTGAATAGCTTTTTGCCGTGTTCGTCGCCTTTAGCAATAAACCCGCCGTGCAGGACGTTGCAGGCCAAATTGACGACCTCGGGGATATTGATGGTGACCTGTGGCTTGGCCGCGGCCGCCTCTGGCTGCTGAGTTTGTTCTTCTGTCATTATTCTAATCTCTAGTTACATCGCTTTGGTTACTGCGTTTTTACGCTCTTCCCTGACCCTAGCGCCGCTTGTGGTGGCGCTCGGCATTCTCTAGTCGCTTCTTGTCGCTCTTGCGAATCAGCACATAGGTGGCGCCGGCACCCCCATGGTGTTTCTGCGCCGAATGAAACGCCTGAACTTCTGTTAATTGGGGCAACCAGTGGGCAATGCAACTCTTTAGCATCGCCGGCTGTGGTTTTCGTCCCTCGCCTTTGCCGTGGGTTATTAGCGCCGACCGGATATCGTGCTGGCTGCAGTCTTGCACAAAGGTGTGTACCGCAACGCGGGCCTGCTCGACACTCAGGTGGTGCAAATCCAGCCGTGCATCAATGGCGTATTTGCCCAGCCGCAGATTCCGGTATACCCCGTTTTGAATCCCGGGCCGCTTGAAGGCCAGTATGTCGTGCGGGTCAACCGGCTCGATAAATTCGCCGCTGAGGCGGTTGTACTCTTCGACTTCGGCGCGCACGGCATCGGCCCGCTTCTGCCGCAGCGCGGCCGCAGAGCTGCTGGATTTAACCAGCGCCACCCGGGGCTCCACCGTCAGCGGTCGTACATCATCCAAGCCCAAGAGGCCCGAGAAAGACTCATCACTCATAGCTCACCTCCACCACTGCCGGCTGGTAGGCACTCAGAAAGGCGTCGGGCATGCGCCGGGGCCGCCCGCTGTGCATTTCTATACACACCAATTGCCACCGGCCACGCATTAGCGTTTGCGCCCCGCGCAGCAGCTGAAATTGGCGTGTCATATTGAGGCGTGCATCGGATGCCGTCAACCAGGTGGCCAGGGTAAGCTCATCGCCCATATGGGCGGGCAGCAAATAGTCGTAATGTGCCTGCCGGATCGCCATGGCGCGATCCAGGCGCTGATAGTCGGCCAGATCCAGCCCCAGGGCCGCCGAGTGAGCCCAGGCCACCTGCTCACACCAGCCTACGTAAACGGCATTGTTGACGTGCTTTAAACCGTCAATATGGGCTTCGGCCACCTGCACGGGCAGGGTAAAAGGAGTCGGATAATCAAAGGGCTCACACCCGCGCACAGCAACCTCCCGTGGGCCCATTTGCGTAATCTAAAAACAGGGCCGCAAGAGTAACGCGCAAAAAAAGGGCGGTCAATTTGACCGCCCAATGTTCGATGGGATCAGCCATCTTAGGGTGCACAAGACGTTACGAGCGACCCAAGATAGCGGATCAGTAATTTGGCTATTTGTTGGCCCGATGGGCAATTAGCTCATCCACTACGCTTGGATCTGCCAAGGTTGAGGTATCGCCAAGGCTATCCAATTCATTGGCGGCAATCTTGCGCAAAATGCGCCGCATGATCTTGCCCGAGCGGGTTTTCGGAAGGCCCGGCGCCCACTGGATGATATCCGGCTTAGCGATAGGGCCTATTTCCTGAGCGCACAGCGCCACCAGGGCTTTTTTCAGCGCCTCGCTCGGCTCCGTACCCGCCATCAGCGTGACATAACAATAGATGCCCTGGCCCTTGATGTCGTGGGGATAGCCCACCACCGCGGCTTCGGCCACCAGGTCGTGTAATACCAGAGCACTTTCGATTTCTGCGGTGCCCATGCGATGTCCGGAAACATTCAGCACATCGTCCACCCTCCCGGTAATCCAGTAGTAGCCATCGGCATCGCGGCGGGCACCGTCGCCGGTGAAGTAATAGCCCTTGTAGGTGCTGAAGTAGGTGTCCAGCATGCGCTGGTGATCGCCATAAACGCTGCGGATCTGACTTGGCCAAGAGGCCTTGATCGCGAGGCTGCCTTCGCCCGGGCCTTCAATTTCCCGGCCCTCGGCGTCCAGCAATACGGGCTGCACACCGAAAAACGGCAGCGTAGCAGAGCCCGGCTTGGTGGCGATGGCGCCCGGCAAGGGCGTCAGCATATGGCCACCCGTTTCCGTCTGCCACCAGGTATCGACAATGGGGCAGCGGTCTTCACCCACGATGTGGTAATACCATTCCCAGGCCTCGGGATTAATGGGTTCGCCGACGGTGCCCAATATGCGCAAGGACAGGCGCGAGCAGCGGGTTACATAATCGTTGCCCGCCCCCATCAGCGCGCGAATAGCGGTGGGCGCCGTGTAAAACGTATTGACCTTGTGTTTGTCGACCACCTGCCAGCAGCGCGAGGCATCCGGGTAGGTGGGCACTCCCTCAAACATCAGCGTGGTGGCGCCATTGCACAACGGGCCGTAGACAATATAGCTGTGGCCAGTAACCCAGCCCACGTCGGCCGTACACCAATAGATTTCGCCATCGCGGTAATCAAAGGTGTATTTAAAGCTCATGGCCGTATGCAATAAATATCCGGCGGTGGTGTGCAACACGCCCTTGGGTTTGCCGGTTGAGCCGGAGGTGTACAGGATAAACAGCGGGTCCTCGGCATCCATAGGCTCGGGAGTGCACACCGGCGCAACTTCCGCCACCGCCTCGTGGTACCAAAGGTCGCGGCCCTCGTGCCAGTTAATGTCGCCGCCGGTGCGCCGCACCACCAAACAGGTATGGGTATTTGGGCAGGCTGCCAGCGCCTTATCGGCATTCGCCTTTAACGCCACGGCTTTACCGCCGCGCACGCCCTCGTCGGCGGTTATTAGCACCTGGCAATCTGAGTCTAAAATTCTGTCTTTTAAGGCGTCCGGTGAAAAGCCGCCAAATACCACCGAGTGCACAGCACCCACGCGCGCGCAGGCCAGCATGGCATAGGCAGCTTCGGGAATCATAGGCATGTAAATACACACTCGATCGCCCTTCTTTACGCCGCGCGCGCGCAGTACATTGGCAAGCCGGCAGACTTCCTCGTGTAATTGCCCGTAGGTGATATGCTTGTCTACCGACGGATCATCCCCTTCCCAGATAATCGCTGTTTGCTGGGCGCGCTCGGGCAGGTGGCGATCGATACAATTGACGGTCACATTCAGCTGACCACCTTCAAACCACGCCGCCTCACCTCGGCTCAAATCCCAGCGGCAGATGGCCTCCGGTGCCCGCGAAAACGTTAAAAACTGTTCCGCTTGCTCGCGGTAAAATGCTTCAGGTTCATTAATCGAGCGCGCGTACATGGCGTCGTAGGACGTTTTATTAATGTGCGCGCCTTGAAAACCTTGAGGGATGGGGTAGGTTTTTACGTCAGACATAGACAAGCTCCGTTATTGTGTTATGCACCCTGCTCTTGCAAGCCATTGAAATGCGTGCCCATAGCAGTTCGGCGATTGCTACGCGCCAGCCAATGCAAGGTATCATTCAATAGCCTGTGAACCCCCGACTATACCAAGTGGCGCACACTTTCCCTATTAGCCAATAGTCTAAACTGGGTGCCCCACAGAAGTGCATTGCACATTGGGCGGTTGCACAGTAAGTTAGCGGTTGCTAATCACTTCACCACAGGGACGTTGGAACGGCCAAATAACAAACTTTTAATTGCCAACACCTGATGACGCAAACACCGCACAACAAAATAGACCATTACGACGTCGAAGCCATCCTGGGCAAGGGTGGCATGGGCGTGGTGTACCTTGCCTACGATAAACGGCTGGATCGCAAGGTCGCCATTAAGTGTATCCGGCGCAACCGCGCCAATGCGCTGTGGGTGGCCGCCGTAGAGGAAGAAGCAAAACTGCTGGCGCAGATTAATCACACCAATATCGTGCAAATCTACGACCTGATCGAATGGCAGGGCGCGCCAGCGCTGGTAATGGAATATGTAGAAGGCAAAACACTGCTCGACTGGCTGTGTAGCGACGCGCTGGCCAACAACGAGCTCAGCTTGGAAACCCGTCTGGACTGGCTAAACCAAATTGCCCGAGGACTGGCCTGCGCGCACGAGAAAGGCATTATTCATCGCGACTTGAAACCCGAAAATATCATGATCGGTGCCGACGGACAGGTAAAGATCATGGACTTTGGCATTGCCCGCCACCAGGCGCAACCGCAAGCCGCCAATATTCACGACAGCCAGGCGCTACCCGGTGAATACATTGGCAGCCCGGCGTCCCTGTCGCCCGAACAGGCTATGGGTGATGACCTCACCACAGCTAGCGATATTTTCTCCTTTGGCATTTTGGTCTATAGCCTGCTGTGTGGCCATCATCCCTTTGGCGACGCCGAAGATCCGGACAGCATCTTGCACGGCATTTTATATCGCGCGCCCATTCCCGTGCAGATTCCCGATCTACCACCCGCTGCAGAAGAAGGGTTGATTGAGACCATCCTCGCCTGCTTAAACAAAGAACCGAGCACACGCCCCATTGCCAGCGTACTGGTAAAAAAATTAATACTTCCCAGACAAAGCGCAACAGAACCAGAACCTATTACTCAGCCAAGCAGCACCGAGTGGTTTAAAGCCTGGCATTTGCCGGCGTTAGTCGTGTTAGCCGTGGTGATCATTGGAGTCTGGCAGCTTTCGCGACAAACACTTGCGCCACTACACGTGGCAGTGCTCGTCCCGACTCAAGAGATCTCAGGCTCGTTCGACACGAGAACTACCCAATTGCTGCTAACGGCTGTCGATAACACACTACAGGAGGCACTGCTTAGCCAGCCCAACGTACGCTTAATCGACCGTCAAGAGTGGCAACAGCTATCGACGCCGCACGCCAAGGAAGTGGCTACTCATACTGGTGCTGAGGCAGTGGTGAGACCACACATAAGCTGTCAAAGTAATCGCTGCACTATCCAGCTAGATCTACTGGCAGCCCCCGATTGGTCGCTGCTGGCAAAACAGGCATGGCCCGTATATCTCGATTCTAGTACTGATATCTACTACACCACCTGGAAGCATAGCCAGGCTCTACTTAATGTCAGCGCTGGCCTCCCGACAGAAATCGATGAAGACACTTACCTTGGGTACCTGAAGGTACTAGATCACTTTAACGAAAACCGCACCATTAGCAGCGACCAGTTTAATGACTTGTTGCAACTCCTTAAATCAGACACGCGTTTTTCTCCCGGCTACCGACTGTTAACTTTCGCTTCTATTGCTCACTACCATGCGACGAATGACAGTTCACGACTGTTTCAGACCAAAAATTTGCTGACATTCCAGGCCGCAAAAATTGCACCTGCTGTTTTAGCAGAGCTGCAGTCTTCTATATTTCTTGCATTGAAACAGCTGGATGACGCAGAGCAAGAAATGGAAAAGCTGCGCGCGTTTAGCCAACTCGACCGATACTATGAACTTAAAGCAAAGTTGGCGCTAGAGAGAAACGAACTTGACACTGCCGAACAACTTTACAGGCAACTGCTCGATACACGCACTTCAATAAAATTTCTTTACAGCCTTGCCTACTGCCAGTATGCCCAAGGAAAGCTGAACCAAAGCGTATCGACTCTTAACCAATTGTTAGCCATCAGCCCTAACAATAAACGCGCACTTGGTTTTAAAGCCACTATTGCCATGACACAAGGAGAGCTGGACTCAGCCATTGAAGCTTACCTAACGCTCCTCAAAGACAACCCACACCCGGCTGATTACAGTAACCTCGCCATTGCCTATATGTTAAATATGGATTATTCGCGCGCTTTAACAGAACAACTAAAAGCCGTGGAAATCGCACCACAGGAGCCAAATCAGCTGGCGATTCTTGCAGAAATCTATTTGGCGCTAGGAATGAAGTCCGAAGCAGAAAAACATTTAATTGAAACCTTGCGATACACAAAAGAAAATAACGAAATTGGACCGCTCATCGTCAAAGGCACTGCCAATACTCACTTAGAAAAATTGGATGAGGCGGAGGACTACTTCAATCGTGCACAAACGATTGATAGTCAGCATATGGAGCTACTGTATGCGAAAGCTATTTTCTATATAAAAACCCATGAACACGATTTGGCACTCGACCACATAGAAAAAAGCCTGGCGAACGGCTATAGCTTATACTGGTTTCGATTTCCTTGGTTTTTGCCTTTGTGCCAAAACTCAAGATTCAACCAATTATTTGATGGTGCAAGTATTCAATCTCCCTGCACCATCATTGGACGAGCTACTCGGGCCTAACAATAATCACTTTTGGATCGGGCCCTTCGAATATTTTTAACTCTCTTGTCTGCTTATTGAGCCTAGAGATTAAAAAACCAAAATCGACAAGCGTCGATTGGCCGCCCTGATTTTGAATGGTGAATACCAACGTCTGAGCATCCTTGGTCAAATCTGTCGTCACATCGTCATTGACATCTTCTTGGTCTTCAGCGTATTCAAGCCCATCACCGAAAAATTTAAACCGTTCTTCACGACTCGAGTTGGCCGTAGTCAGCGTCACCATCAGTAATGCCCGCTCGCGCATGCGCTCATAATTGGCCGACTGACCATCAAACTGGATCACCAGGCTGTTGGGATCTGCTGGCTCACCATCAGGGCCAATAATCGTCCAGGCGGGAAAGGGCGCATTGGCGGGATTGTTATAAGGGGGCACCAGCTGTAATTGCATGGTGGCAACGCCGCCCCTGGGCACTTCGAGTTTCGGTAGAGGGTTTAAATCGTTCATAAGATTTCCTTCCTTTGTTTGACGAAATATATCCTAGGCCGTACCACGTCTTCGGCCAGCGCGAGTCGAGTGTGCCATAAAGGCAGGCACGCCCCAACCTATTTACACGCCAACTGATAGAGCGCGACAGCGCAAGCGCTGCTTACATTCAAACTCGAGGTGGCGCCCATCATCGGGATATGAACCACCGCGTCCGCTAGCGCCAAAAGGTCGGCCGCCACGCCGTCGTCTTCGGCCCCAAGAATCAGGCAGAGTTCGCCGGCCGGCGGCCGCCAGGCTGGCAGCGGACAGGAACCGTCAGTGCGCTCTAAACAAACAATGGTGCACCCTTGCATGCGCAATTGGCGTACTAGCGCAACCGCATCGGGCACTGCCGTCCAAGGCACATGCTTTTCAGCGGCCCGAGAGAGGCGTCGCAACTTGCTGTTCGGTGGCGCGACCGTAGCGCCGCATAAGTACACCCGCGACACGCCAAAGCCATCAGCGCAACGAAACACCGCGCCAACATTTGCAGGCGAATGAAAGTTCTCGATCACTATGCACAGCGACCGCCCAATCGGCGCCGGACGATGATCGCTGTGTTCAAGCTGCCGCCCAGGGGTAACGCTGCCCATGGCACGCCCTTGCTCTGGTGTCGGTTGTGAAACCAGTAACTCATTTCTTTTAATCACGACTACCCCAAAGATATGCGCCATATTGGTGCAAATGGCACACATGTTGCTTTATTTTGGTCGTATCGGGTGTCACTACCCGCTCAAAATTCTATTAAAACAACTACTTACAGACCTTTATCTCGCTTTGCTGGATGCGTTTCAGGCACCACAACAGTGCCAAAGATACGGAATGCACCACGAGCGAGCACAGGAGAAGCAAATGGATTCAATCAACAGCGCGGTAGAAACCCTGATATCCAGCGCCAACACATATTTTATTTTACTGGGCGCCAGTATGGTATTTGCCATGCACGCCGGCTTCGCGTTTTTAGAAGTGGGCACTGTGCGGCAGAAAAATCAGGTGAATGCCCTGGTTAAAATTCTCACAGACTTTGGTATTTCGGCGCTCGTCTATTTTTTCGTGGGTTATTGGGTTGCCTACGACACCCACTTTCTTGCCTCTGCCAGCGAACTTGCGCAAAACAATGGTTACGAGCTGGTGAAGTTTTTCTTTTTATTGACCTTTGCCGCTGCCATCCCCGCCATTATTTCAGGAGGCGTGGCCGAGCGCGCTAAATTCTATCCCATGTTAATCGCCGCTGCTGCGGTGGTAGGTCTGGTGTATCCATTTTTCGAAGGCCTCATTTGGGCGGGTAATTACGGATTTCAGGCCTGGCTGGAAAGTACCTTTGGCGCTGCGTTTCACGACTTTGCCGGCAGCGTCGTGGTGCACGGTGTGGGCGGCTGGATAGCACTGGCAGCCGTAATCATATTAGGTACCCGAAATGGCCGCGTGCGCAACGGTCAATTGGTGGCTTTTGCCCCCTCAAATATTCCCTTCCTGGCATTGGGCGCCTGGATTTTATGCATTGGCTGGTTTGGCTTTAATGTTATGTCGGCGCAAACCCTCGAAGGCATTAGCGGCCTAGTGGCTGTAAACAGCCTAATGGCCATGGTAGGCGGCACACTGGTCGCCATGCTGGTTGGTAAAAAAGATCCAGGCTTTATTCACAACGGCCCGCTGGCAGGCCTAGTTGCCGTGTGCGCTGGCTCCGACCTTATGCACCCGGTGGGCGCATTGATCACCGGTGGAGTAGCCGGCGCGCTGTTTGTCTTTCTATTCACCCTTATGCAACAGCGCTGGCACAAAATCGATGACGTACTGGGTGTATGGCCGCTGCACGGTGTCTGCGGCGCTTGGGGCGGCATTGCCGTAGGCGTATTTGGATTGGAAGCCACGGGCGGTTTAGGCGGGGTGTCGCTCGCATCGCAACTCATCGGGACGGCAGCTGGTATTACGATCGCGTTTGTGGGCGGCTATATTGTCTATAAACTCGTGGCCGCCGTGAGTGGTATTCGCCTCAGCGAAGAAGATGAGTTTACCGGCGCCGACTTGGCCATCCACCGGATTGGCTCAATTTCACACGACTGAACGCCGCGCCGACGATATTCCTGCGCCATCAAAAAGGGGAGCCTTTGCTCCCCTTAATTATTAACCGCGCTTAAGGCGCCGACTCGGCGGGCTCATAGAGATCAATAATTTCGCGCACCAATCCGCTGCGAACAATATCCATGCGCTCAAATTCGTGCACATACACATTGTCCACGCCTCGCAACCGCTCGACGGCATCGGCCAATCCACTCTTACCGCGAATGTCGCTTTGGCGAATATCGCCGTTAATCACAACCCGACAATTCTCGCCGATGCGGGTTAAGAACATTTTCATTTGTGC
Organism: Simiduia sp.; assembly: GCF_058345725.1. Taxonomy (NCBI): domain Bacteria; kingdom Pseudomonadati; phylum Pseudomonadota; class Gammaproteobacteria; order Cellvibrionales; family Cellvibrionaceae; genus Simiduia; species Simiduia sp. The sequence continues at coordinate 20,820 of NZ_JBTUOC010000021.1, forward strand.
AACCGATGTATTCTGGGCCTCGTCAAGAATAACAAAGGTGCGGTGATCGAAAGTTTTACCGCGCATAAATGCCAGCGGTGCAGCTACAATTCGGCCGTGACGCAGACAGTAGTCCACTGTGCCAGAACCCAGCCGCTCATTTAAAATATCGCGGAAGGCGTCAATATAGACCGCAAACTTTTCGTCCAGCGCGCCCGGCAAAAAGCCCAGGCTTTCACCGGCCTCCACTGCTGGCCGAGTAATAATAATACGCTCGACCTCACCCGACTCTAGCGCCTGAGCCGCCAGCGCACCGGCGCAGTAGCTTTTGCCGGTACCGGCCGGCCCTATACCAAAGGTCAGCGCATTATTATTGATGGCGTTAATGTACGTTTGCTGGGCGGGTGTGCGCGCTTTAAGAGGTTGATTGCTGCGCTGGGTACTGTAGACAGTATCGGTAGTATTGTAGCGGGCATTCAGCTCAACAATATTGTTGTTCTGGTGCTTTCGGGCATTGCGGCTGGCTTTTTTTAGTTTTTTATCTGCGTAGTGGTCGTCGTAGTTCTTGCGTCGCGCTTGCGATCTTTTCGCCATGAGTCTTGACTCCATTGGTTACAAAAAATGACGGATAACGCGGTGTCTTACGGGCTCCTTTGGTAGTGAATGAATGGCTGCTTGTTCAATACTATCGCCTGCACATTGCATTGCCTTAAGCAGACGGTGCGCGCAAGGGACACATCACTTTACGCTAGGCGTTTAAAGCGCTGAACATTTTTTGGGGGAGTCGAGGTTAGTGCGCGAAGAACTTCACACAAAGGCGCTTGGCCAGGAGGGTGGCAAGAACGCCTTATGAAGCTGCTTAAGTCGCGCTACCCAGCCTGCCGGCCCCGTAGTTTTGCTCAAGTCATCATATGCTGCGTCTTACAGTTACAATCAGTCTGCGATGATTTTTTACATTTGTAAAGCAGTAATTTTACCATTGTATGACAGGCAACCGCTGCGCTTGCGCCACTGTCCAATGGCGCAAGCGCGTCGACGGAAGGCGCCCGCGCAACTCTCTCAAGCCACCTAAATCCAACTTGCATATCTTCAGCCATTGCAGGGTGCACGCCAAGGGCATTAAGCGCGCAAGCTGAAACGCCATATTGCCCACCCTGCTGAAATCAGAAGCAATGGGTTTGATTAAGGCTAGCGTAAATCCACCGCAGCCCTTTTGTGGCAACTTGGGTGGTCCTTGCGACTGCTTTACAATTGGGCACCCAAAGAAGGAACTAAGGCCATGCTCTACGCCTACGCGGCGCTGTTTCTGACGGCATATTTAGCCGCTGCCTATATAAACGGGCACTGCCCAATGCGCTTTCGATTTGCACGCGTGGCTCCGGCGCTACTGACTCTGCTTGTCTGTAGCCAAGAGCAAATGCACCTGCTGCTACCAATGGTTAGCTATTTGATACTCGCGGGCCTAGTGGTGGCCGGCCTGTATTGCACGGGCCGCTTTCGAAACGCCATGGTGGGCTTAAGTGTCGTCTACGCACTGATTCTCGCATTCAGGTTGCCACCCAGCTTTTCCAGTATTGGTCCACTTGCGGAATACACCTTGTCCGCGCTCAGTGGCACTTGGAAAATTTACGCCGGCGTCCACAAGGCGCTGATTGGGCTCCTGTTGTTACCATTGGTACCCTGGACATCCTTCACAGCGTCTCGGTTTATCCGACACTGGCCACTGCTGTTAGTCGGCCCCTTAATGATCGTTGCACTGGCTTGGATAATGGGTGTCGCCTGGGACCCAAAGTTGAGCCTGTTAAGCTTGCAATTTTTGCTTGCCAATTTGTGTTTTGTGGTAATCGCCGAGGAAGTATTGTGCAGAGGGATAATTCAGCATCAGTTACAGCTGGCGCTGGCGCGCCGCCCTTGGGGGACTCTCCTTGCCATACTAGTCGCGGGCGCATTCTTTGGCTTGCTACATTTTGCCGGCGGCGGATTTTATGTACTTCTGGCGAGCATAGCAGGCATCATCTACGGATTCGCCTACTGGCGATTGCAAAGCCTATGGGCCAGCGTTTTCACCCATCTCGCGGTAAACGGGCTGCACTTTGTATTTTTGCAGTACCCACTGCCTCACTAATGACGCCTAGCCTAACGAAAGCCCGCCATAATGCGGGCGATTAGTCGTGGTAATTTAGTGCAGACTAGGCCACCTGCACCGGTATCGTATTCGTTGAACGCTCCACACTATTATCGTCGTTTAAGTAGACCAGCTTGGGTTTGTGGGCTTGTGCCTCCGCTTCAGTAAACTGACCATAGGCGGCGATAATCACACGATCGCCTTTCTGCACGCGGCGTGCTGCTGCGCCGTTCATTGAAATCGTGCCCGAGCCTCGCTCCGCCAGAATGACATAGGTGGTAAAACGCTCACCATTGCTAACATTGTAAATATCAATTTGTTCAAATTCTCGTAGCCCTGCGAGCTCGACCAAGTTTTGATCAATGGCACACGAGCCGTCATACCAGAGCTCCGCCTGTGTCACGGCAGCCATGTGCAGCTTGCCTTTCAATAATGTGGTTAACATGCCAATTACCTCAAGCTAACTCTATGGATATATTGTCAATTAAACGAGCGCTTTGCGTGAACATCGCACCCAGAATGGTGATGTATTTATCGTCGTGTGCAGCGGGTTGCAAAGTTTTGCTGTTGCACACCGAGAAGTAGTCAGGCCTGAATCCTGCCGCTATTAATTGTGATTTTGCCTCTAGCTCAATCACATCAAACTCCCGATTGCCCGTGCGAATTTGTTCAGCCGCCCACTGCAAACTCAATTGCAACTGTTTAACTTTGGTGCGTTCCTCCGGCTTTATATAAGCGTTACGCGAACTCATGGCCAAGCCGTCGGCTTCGCGCTGTATTGGCGCCGCTGTAATTTGCACCGGCATGCACAAGTCCTCGGCCATACGGCGTATAACAGCCAATTGCTGATAGTCCTTGATGCCAAACACCGCTTCATCGGGCTGTACAATATTGAATAGTTTAGTGACAACGGTCGTCACGCCCTCAAAGTGGCCGGGTCGGCTTGCACCACACAGCACATCCGTCATGGTTGGGCAGATAACGCGCGTTTGAGTATCTAGTCCATTGGGGTACATTTCGGCGTCATCCGGGTGGAACAGATAATCGCACCCAACGGCTTTTAATTTGTCGCAATCTTCGCGGAAGGTACGGGGGTACTTATCCCAGTCTTCGTTCAAACCAAATTGCAGGCCATTGACAAAAATGGAGCACACAACCACATCATTGGTGCTTTGCGCCTGCTTAATCAACGCAATATGGCCATCGTGCAAGTTGCCCATGGTGGGCACAAAACCGATTCGCTTACCGGCCTGGCGCGCGGTTAGGAGTGCATGGCGCAAGGATTGAATTTGATGATAAATCTGCATGGGCCACCTCTTGGGCGTCAAAATCGGCGGAATCATACTAGAACGACCGTTTGAACTCTACGAGCAAAAACGGAAGGAATATTCGACTATTTGCCCAGTTTTCGGTTTAAACTTAGCCGAAAGGTTGGCATCTCGCGGGGGTTTAAAGGTAAGCTCTAGGCCTTCGCACCTCCTATTTCAGCCCAACACACCGGTATCTGCATGTTTGACGTAATAGGCCCAGAGGAATTTAGAAAGATCCCCTGGAAAAATGGCAAAGGCGAAACCCTGGAGCTTGCAATCAGCGACGGCCATACGCTGCAGTCTTTCGACTGGCGCCTCAGCATTGCGCAGCTGGAAGACGACGGTTATTTTTCGGACTTTACCGGCTATCAGCGCACGCTGATCATGTTAGAGGGCAATGGCATAGTCCTGACCCACGAACAGGGGCACACCCAGCGGTTAGCGGGCACCCTACCACACACGGAGTTTGACGGCGGCCTGCGCACCTTTGGGCGCCTGCTGGACGGCCCAATCACCGACCTGAACATTTTTACCAAAAGCCACCGATTTCAAACCATCGTCGAAACGCATGCAAAGCCCAGCCGCGTTAAAGTACTGGGCGAAAAACTATGCTTCGCCTATAGCCACCGGACGTCGCTGACATTGCGGCCCACAGAGGGTAACGACGAGTACACCCTACCCGCCGGCCACTTGCTGAAAATGGAGAACACCCAAACCGGCGCCTGGACCATCAGTGGCGAAGAGTGGGTGTTAATTTACCTCACCGGCTATTGATTTAACCGCTGTAAAAAGTCGGCCATCACCTTATCAGCCTCTTGCTGTGCCCGGGCATTGGCAGCCAACGTGCCGCCCAGGTCGGTATCGGCAGTCAACAAGTGACCCGCCTCCGGGAAATGCTTATGTGTACAAGTTTGTGCACCCATCTGCGCGCAAACTTCGTCGGCCATGATTGGCGCCGGCCAAATAGCATCCTTACCCCCAGACAGCAGAAGCACCGGGCCCTGAATGTTTTTCACTGGTATCCGAGCCGCCGTGACCGCAGCCGTATTTTTTAGAGAGTGCGTGTACAAAGCGAGAAGCCCTTCAACTCCCTCACCACCCTGGAACGGCACGTGTGATAGAGGCTCGCCCGCAAGCGTCCAACTCGACCGGGGCACCTTGCGCCAATCGGCCAAAATACCTGCCCAGACCACATGGCTGGGGGCGATGGCTAGCACACCTGCATAGCCCGCTTGATTCGCACTCAGCACCAAGGCCAACTCAGCTCCCTTTGACCAACCCGCCACTAACACACCCTCGTTACGGGTTGTCGGCTGTGCCGCCAACCAAGCCCGCGGCGCGGAAAAATATTCCAGCGGTATCGCTTCCAACTCAGTCGGTAAGCCCGGCGACTTAAAGTAGGCCACTGCCAGTACCGGATAGCCAAAGGCCGCCAATCGCTGTGCCAACTCGCTGGGCTTACCACCCTCGGCACCCCCCAATACCATCACGCCATAGCGGTCTGGCGTGTCGCCGGGATAGTAGTCGGCAACAAAGTCGGGATGCTCAACCGGCGTAAACTCGCGCACCTGCGCCAACCCCTGTAACGACCCGACGGTCAGCATCAATACGGCAATGGATATTAAAGCTTTCATCAACAATCCTTTTTAATTATTTGCATACCCAATGTTAGACAGCTCAGTGCCCACTTTGGATTCAACCCGAAAAAAATCATCCCCAAAATCCGCAACAATGTCACTAGGCGGTGTATTTACGGATCAACGCCAGACACGGCGCAGCAGCGCGATACCTGTTGCGAGCAACAAAAACCCAAGGTACTGCCCAAGCAATAGCAGGCCAAACTTAGGCTAAAAATTGATCTCTTCTGAGAATAAACGCAGCCAGGCAATACCCGGATAAGCGAACCATTCGTAGCCTGGCAAGGCACCGCCGAGCAAAAATAGTCAATATAGAACAGCGGCACGGTCAACAGGGTCAACGCCAATACCCGCCAATGCAACGTTGGCATCGCGCTAAAGAAGCTATTCAATTGGTATTCCTGCTTTGCTCAAAGCTTTGCGTGCAGTCAGCATACCATCCGCGTCATAATGGTATTGGTATTGATGCACGCCTTGGTTATTTTCGGCTTTTTGGTTCTGCACATCAAAATAGGTCAGTGTTTTACGCTGGTGAAACTTATTGTAGGTTGCACGAATAACCGCCCCTGTATTTTTCAACATCTCGCCCTGGCCGTCGTACAATATCGCTTTGTGCCAATTGCCCAGGTTATCAATATCGTGGTATTCGATACGGGCAAATTGTCCGCTGGGCCCTGGCACGGGCTGCCCCTGTAAATTGCGGAATTCCTCCTTTAGAAAATTACCCTGCCGATCAAACCAAAAATACGCCGCCGCATAGCCTTTCGGGCCTGCTACCGGCTCACCGCTGCCATCGCAACTCTTTCGATAGCGCGCATAGTCATGCTCATCAAAGGCAAAGCACGCCTGTAAGAAGCCGTTGTGCTCCGGCACCACGTCGCCGCGTTTATTCAACCGGCGCTCACTTTTGCGCCGGCCGAGGTTATCGCGATTAAAGCGGTACTCGGCTACGCCATCATCGTCTTCCACTAGATTACCTGCCGCATCTAGGTTCTGGCGCGCATAATAAAACCCATGCTCATTGAGCAAATACCGCTCTGTATACACCCCCTTAGCATTCGCTATCCGAGTGCCAGCCACATTCACATAATGGCGCTCAATGTTCTGCGACGAGTAGGTAAAGTCAATGCAGTGCGCACCAAAGTCGCCGTGTTCGCTGGCCACACCCGCACGAAAATAACAGACGCGACTCGGTCGCCCCGCAGAGATGTCTATGCGATACACCCCATAGTTTCGTATGTCTTCACTTGCAATTGGATAGACCGGGCGCAGGCCTCGCTCAGTATGATCGGTGTTCCACTTTAGATAATAGCCGGGCTGCACAATGGCGGCGCTTACGCTAGCCGAAATACCAAAGGCGAAAATCGCAACAATGAGAGAGGTACGCGGTATGTTAATCATGGAGTACATCCTACCCAGGCAATCGCCGACAGTATCGATATCTGCCTGAGAGCGGAACCCTGACGGTAAGAAAAAAGCCAATTCGAAAGAAATCCGCGATCAGGCTCTGTGAATTAAAGGCCTTCTCCACTGAATGGAGCGCGCGTGACACGGACAATAACAATCACAAATTGCGCAGAGGTGTGGCCAGCCACCCAACATGAATCCAAGTGCGGCTCGCAAAGCGAGTTGGTGCGCCCGATGCTAACGATGGGTGGATGAGCCGGACATTGAACACCACGCGAATGTAGTGGCTGACGCCATGAGATTTAAATGCGCAGCGCATAGGCTGAACGTGAGCATTTTTCAACATGACGACAACGACACAACCTCGCTTGACGCCACTGTTTAGCGCGTTCTGCGAGGACGCCGAGGCAAGGCGCAGCAATCTTAAAAAAGCGCAGCGTACATCCAGTACGTGAGCATCTTTCAACATGACGACAACACAACCT
>NZ_JBTUOC010000022.1:0-43066 GCF_058345725.1 Simiduia sp.
GGGCGTCTGCTGAAAGTTTTCTACCACGTAGCGGCCTCGATTAGCCGCCGCTAAATATGCGCCGCGCTTAAAGTAATAGTTGGCTACGTGAATCTCATAGCGCGCCAAATTATTGCGCAGGTGAATCATACGTTTGCGAGCATCTGGCGCGTACTGGCTGTCTGGGTAGCGGGCCAGCAGTTGGGCAAAATGGGCAAAGGATTCGCGCGCCGCACCTGGGTCGCGGTCGGTCATGTCTGTGGGAATAAAGCGCTCAAACAAACCCTGATTTTGTGTATAGGAGGTCAGCCCCTTCATGTAGTAGGCATAATCCGTATTGCGGTGCTGCGGGTGCAGACGAATAAAGCGATCCGCTGCCGCAATTGCTGCCTCGGGCTGATTGCTTTTGTAATAGGCGTAAATCAGCTCCAATTGCGCCTGCTCGGCATAGGCGCCGAAGGGGAAGTTTTCCTCCAGCAACTGCAAATTCCGGATTGCCACTTCCCACTGGCTGCTATTTAGCATGCGTTGGGCAACGTCGTAGAATTCTTTTTCTGTGGATTGCTTGGGCTGTTCGTCGGTACTTGAACAACCGGTCACCAACAGCGCTACCAGCAGCGCCAAAACGGGGGTAAGACGGAGGATCATGTTACTACTCTTGGGGGCTATTAGGGGTCTTAGAGGCCATGTCGTGTTGTTTGTTCCGTGATCTGCTGGGTTTTCTGGGCCGAAGGCCTGGTTAACCAACAGCGCGCCCGGCTCCGATTCACCAATGACTAGGGTTATCGAGCGCCAGCGCGTAAACTAGACGGCCATTTAAACACAGCCGCACAAGATACCAAACCCCCATGCCAACGGATAGCCAACAAATCCAGCTCGAAGCTCGAATCCCCCTAAACGCCGGCGGCGCGCGCGTCGACGCCCTGGCCAGCAACCTGTTTCCCGATTACTCGCGCGCCCGGCTGCAAAGCTGGATAAAGGAGGGTGCACTGCGGCTCGATGGCAAGCCCTGCAAACCAAAGGACAAGTGTTTTGGCGGCGAACTACTCAGCTTAAATGCGACCCTGGCGGCCGCCGGCGACTGGCAACCGCAAGCCATGGACCTGGACATCGTGTTTGAAGATGATCACCTGCTGGTGCTCAACAAACCTGCGGGCCTGGTGGTCCACCCCGGCGCCGGTAACAGCGATGGCACCCTGCTAAATGCCCTGCTGCACCACTGCCCACAACTGCAACAAGTCCCCAGGGCGGGTATTGTGCACCGGCTCGACAAAGACACCACCGGGTTGATGGTGGTGGCGAAAACCCTAACAGCGCAAACCCATCTGGTGGCGCAGCTGCAGGCTCGCACCGTCAAGCGCGAGTACGATGCCCTGGTGCTCGGTCGCCTGATCGCCGGTGGCACTGTGGCGCAACCCATTGGTCGCCACCCCACCCAACGGGTAAAAATGGCGGTGGTCGAACACGGCAAAGAGGCCATTACCCACTACAATATCCAGCAGCGCTTCTTGCACTACACACTGGTGCGCTGCCAACTGGCCACCGGTCGCACTCACCAAATCCGCGTACACATGGCCTGGCTGAAACACCCGCTGGTGGGCGACCAAACCTATGCGGGCGGACGGCAGCTGGCTGCGGGGCTAAGCGCAGATTTGCGTGCAACACTGCTAGCCTTTCCCCGTCAGGCATTGCACGCCACGCAACTGGGGCTGATACACCCGGTCATCGGCGAGCCCATGCAATGGCACGCCGGGCGCCCGGATGATTTCAACGATCTGCTGGCGAGACTTGCTCAGGAGGATGGCCTTGGCCAGTGAACTGCACATGCACCACCCAGAATGGCCGGCCCCGGCCAATGTTAAAGCTGTCATCACGACCCGGCTAGGCGGCGTCAGTGAGGGCCCCTATGGCCAGGCCAATCTGGCCTTGCACGTGGGCGACAATGCCGCCCATGTAAACGCAAACCGCCACCAACTAAAAAACCAGTTGAACGTCGGTCACATTCAATGGCTAGAACAGATTCACAGCACCGATGTGGTGGCCGCCAGCGAAGACGGCTTAACCCGCACCGCCGACGCCTGCACCACCCAGCAGAACAATCTGGCCTGCGCCATTCTCACCGCCGACTGTTTGCCCATACTGCTGTGCGATCAACAGGGGCAGCAGGTCGCCGCCGTTCACGCGGGCTGGCGCGGCCTGGCAAAAGGCATAGTTGCCCAATCCGTTGCTCAGTTCGACCAGCCACCCGGGCATTTGCTAGCTTACCTGGGCCCCGCCATCGGCCCGAACCATTTCGAAGTGGGCGTAGATGTGCTGGAGGCGTTCTTCGCCCTGGCCGCCACCGAAACCGCTGCCGACGCCATTGCCCAGGCATTTACTCCCGCGTCGCGGCCGCTTAAATTCTATGCAAACCTCACCCAGCTGGCTCGGTTGGCACTGCGACAAAGTGGTGTCGACAAAATTTATGGCGGCAACCTGTGCACCTATTCTGATAGCGAACACTTCTATTCCTACCGGCGCGACGGCGTTACCGGACGCATGGCCAGCGTCATCTGGCGCACCTGATTGCCAGTGTGCGCGGCGTGCACGCTTGAATTCGGCGCCTGCTACCCTTACCTAATCAGTGAAGCAATATTCACTTTGAGGTGTACGCATGCGTATCGATCGTCTGACCAACCAGCTGCAAATTGCCCTGTCTGACGCCCAGTCATTGGCCGTCGGACGCGATCACCCACAGCTGGAGCCCAGTCATCTATTGCTTGCGCTTTTGGATCAGCAAGGCGGCATGATACGGCCCCTGCTGGCACAGGCGGGCTTTGATGTCACCGGCTTGCGCAACGAACTGGCCAAGCGCCTCGATCACCTCGCCCGTATTCAAACGCCCACCGGCGACGTGCACATGTCGCCGGAACTCGGCCGGCTGCTCAACCTTGCCGATAAGCACGCGCAAAAAGTGGGCGATAAATTTATTTCCAGTGAGACACTGTTGCTGGCTGCCATGGAAGAAGGCACCAGCGAGCTGGCAAAAATGCTCGCCCAGTTTGGCGAGGTCAGCCGCTTGCGCACCGCAGTGGAAAAGGTGCGTGGCGGCGAAAAGGTCGAGAGCCCCGATGCAGAAGGCAACCGCCAGGCGCTGGAAAAATTTACTATTGATCTCACTGCCCGCGCCGAGGCCGGTAAGCTCGACCCCGTTATCGGCCGCGACGATGAAATCCGTCGCACTATTCAAGTGTTGCAGCGCCGCACCAAAAACAACCCCGTGCTGATCGGTGAGCCCGGGGTCGGTAAAACTGCCATCGTCGAGGGGCTGGCCCAGCGTATTATTAATGGCGAAGTGCCAGAGGGACTTAAAAACAAGCGACTGCTGTCATTAGATTTTGGCTCGCTGCTTGCCGGCGCAAAATTTCGCGGCGAGTTTGAAGAGCGCCTAAAAAATGTATTGAACGAGCTTGCCAAACAAGAAGGCCGCATCATTTTGTTCATTGACGAGTTGCACACCATGGTGGGCGCAGGTAAAGCGGAGGGCGCCATGGACGCCGGCAATATGCTGAAACCCGCCCTGGCGCGAGGTGAATTGCACTGCGTTGGCGCCACTACCCTGGATGAGTATCGACAGTTTATCGAGAAAGATGCCGCACTCGAACGCCGCTTCCAAAAAGTATTGGTCGACGAGCCCAGCGAAGAGGACACCATCGCCATATTACGGGGGCTGAAGGAGCGCTACGAGGTTCATCACGGCGTCGACATTACCGATTCGGCCATCATTGCCGCGGCAAAGTTATCCCAGCGCTACATTACCGATCGCCAGCTGCCCGACAAAGCCATCGACCTGGTAGATGAGGCCGCCAGCCGTATTCGCATGGAAATCGACTCCAAGCCCGAAGAAATGGACCGACTTGAACGCCGGTTGATTCAGCTAAAAATTGAGCGCGAAGCCGTTAAAAAAGATGAAACCGATGCTGCCAAAAAGCAACTGTCCATGCTCGACGGTGAAATTGACAAGGTAGAACGAGAGTTTGCCGACATGGAAGAAATCTGGCGCACGGAAAAAGCAGCGCTCAGCGGCTCGCAGGACATCAAAAGTAGCCTGGAACAGGCGCGCCAGGACATGGAATCCGCCCGTAGAGCGGGCGACTTGGCACGCATGTCTGAACTGCAGTACGGCATTATTCCGGAACTGGAAAAGCAGCTCGATATGGCCAGTCAGGCCGAAATGATGGAGATGAAGCTGCTGCGCAATAAAGTCACGGAAGAAGAAATTGCCGAAGTTGTGTCCAAATGGACAGGTATCCCCATCAGTAAAATGCTGGAGGGCGAGCGCGAAAAATTGCTGCAAATGGAAACGGCACTGCACAAAAAAGTCATCGGACAAACCGAGGCCGTACTGGCGGTTGCCAACGCCGTTCGACGCTCGCGCGCGGGCCTGTCAGACCCGAACCGCCCCAACGGCTCCTTCCTATTTTTGGGGCCAACCGGCGTCGGCAAAACCGAATTGTGCAAAACCCTAGCAGAATTTCTATTCGATACTGCCGACGCTATGGTGCGCATCGACATGTCAGAATTTATGGAAAAACATTCCGTCGCTCGCCTGATTGGTGCCCCGCCGGGCTACGTGGGCTATGAGGAAGGCGGCTACCTGACCGAGGCCGTTCGGCGTAAACCCTACTCGGTATTGCTGCTGGACGAAGTGGAAAAAGCCCACCCGGACGTATTCAATATTCTGCTGCAAGTGCTCGACGACGGCCGCCTGACCGACGGCCAAGGGCGCACGGTGGACTTCCGCAATACAGTTATCGTGATGACTTCCAACCTGGGCTCCGACCGCATTCAGGCGCTGTCGAGCGACGACAATGCCGAGAGTCGCTACGAAGCCATGAAAGCGGCGGTTATGGAGGTGGTCGGCCAGCACTTTCGTCCAGAGTTCGTCAACCGAATCGACGAGGCGGTGGTCTTCCACCCGCTCGGCCGCGAACAGATTCGGGGCATAGCCAAGTTGCAATTGGCGTTGCTGGAGAAGCGCTTGAAAGAGCGCGAACTCACCTTAACGCTGGCCGACCCGGTGATGGAAAAAATATTGGCCGCCGGCTACGACCCGGTGTACGGTGCGCGTCCGCTAAAGCGCGCCGTACAGCAGATCATTGAAAATCCCTTGGCGCAGGCAATTCTTGCCGGCGAATTTGCCCCCGGCGACAACATTAGTGCTACCCTCGACGGCGACAAGGTCCATTTCCAGCTCCGCTGAGCGACCTTCACCCGCGCACAACAAACAAAAAAAGGCGCCAGGGCGCCTTTTTTCACTTGTGGTATTGCGCTACTCGCAACTTTCGCGGATGGCAGCCTCCGCCTCCGCCATTTTTTCGTTGCGCTCCTCATCTGTTAAATAGCGAATACTGCCATCAGCATCCGTTACTTTGATACGTGCGTGGTTAGACAGCGTTTCAATGTTCGACTGCGCCACCGCACAGCGCTGTGGATCTACCGCCGTCATTTGCGGTGCTTGCTCCGGTTTTGCTTTAGCTTTTGCCTGTGGCGCGCTGCCGGTTTCATCGCCGGGTAGCGCCCTGCTCGCCGGAATTGCCCGGCTATTACCCTTAGTGGCACCCGCGCCTATTTGCGTGCGAATTAATGTAGAGGGACGATCCTTTGGTGCCGCCACGGTATAGTGGGTCACACCGTCGTCGTCGACCCACTTATAAAACTCTTTAGCCTCAACTAAACCTGAAATAGCGGTGCCAACTAAGAGAAAGCCGGCTAAAAACAAAGTACGCATGGCGAGGTCCATACTCCAAATTAGGTTATCAGCATAAGACTATACTACCTGAGAGCAATAAAACCTACCAAGTACCTCACAAATACGGGAGTAGGCGGTACGTTTGCCACTTTTTGGGCTAAGCACTTGACTTTATTTGCTAAATTGCCAGAATTGCTGGTTCGCTAGATGGCTATAGACATACTGGTAAACCCAGTTCTTTTCTACCCCGGCAGGTCAACCACCCGCCTCACCATCCAGAGTTGCGAAGATGCGTCCACCGACGCCATCTTGTTCCGGATCTCGCGGCGTTAAAAGCGCGCAGAACCGGTTAATCAAAAGCTAATTCAGCATTGAGTTAGGGCATACCTGTTTGGTTGGGTGCCCAGTGGCGCATTTAGCGTAGATTAATGCAAATTCTTCAAGGGGAAATAAGGTGGAACTGCTTTCCGGCGGCGACATGTTGATTCGCGCTTTACAAGACGAAGGCGTTGAACACATTTTTGGCTATCCAGGTGGATCAGCCCTGCATATATACGATGCAATTTTCAGACAACAAAAAATCAAGCATATTTTAGTGCGCCACGAACAGGCGGCGACCCATGCCGCCGACGGCTATGCCCGCGCCACCGGCAAAGTAGGTACCGTACTGGTAACCTCAGGCCCCGGCGCCACTAATGCCATTACGGGGATTGCCACAGCCTACATGGACTCCATTCCCATGGTGGTGATTTCAGGCCAGGTACCCTCCGAGAAAATCGGCGAAGACGCCTTCCAGGAAACCGACATGGTTGGGGTATCGCGCCCCATCGTAAAACACAGTTTTTTGGTAAAGAATCAGGCGGATATACCAGCAACCATTAAGAAAGCCTATTACATTGCTTCCACCGGTCGACCCGGCCCGGTGGTGGTGGATTTGCCCAAGGATGTCACCAATCCGCACGACAAATTTGAGTACAGCTACCCCAAAAAAATCAAGCTGCGCTCTTACACGCCCATCGAGAAAGGTCATAGCGGCCAGATTCGCAAGGCCGTTCAACTCTTGATGACTGCCCGTCGCCCGGTGATATACGCCGGTGGCGGTGTGGTACAGGGCAATGCCTCGGCGCTGGTGACTCAATTCGCCCGCAGCCTCAATTTTCCAGTGACCACGACGCTGATGGGCCTGGGCGGCTTTCCCGCGTCCGACCAGCGCTGGCTAGGCATGTTGGGCATGCACGGCACCTATGAAGCAAACACCGCCATGCACCATGCCGATGTCATCCTGGCGGTGGGCGCGCGCTTTGACGACCGAGTGACCAACACGCCCAACAAATTCTGCCCGCAGGCCAAGATCATTCATATCGATATTGACCCGGCCTCCATCTCAAAAACGGTATCCGCCGATATACCTATCGTGGGCTCGGTGGCCAGCGTCATGAAAGACATGCTGGGCCTGCTGTCAGAAATTAAAGAGCGACCAGACGAAAAAATGTTGGGCGATTGGTGGCAGCAAATTGAAGACTGGCGCGCGCGCCACGGTATTTACGCCGCTCCCCGCTACAATAGCGACAGCGAGCTCATCATGCCGCAGGACGTCATCAAGACACTGCATAAAGTCACCGGTGGCGATGCTTATGTGACCTCCGATGTGGGCCAACACCAGATGTTTGCCGCGCAATACTACGGCTTTGACAAACCGCGCCGCTGGATCAACTCGGGCGGTCTTGGCACCATGGGCTTTGGCCTGCCCGCAGCCATGGGTGTACAGATGGCTCACCGAGACGCCACCGTCGCCTGTGTAACCGGCGAAGGCTCTATTCAAATGTGTATCCAGGAGCTTTCGGCCTGCACCCAATATCACCTACCCGTAAAAATTATTTGCCTGAACAACCAGGCTCTGGGGATGGTGAAGCAGTGGCAGGATATGCAGTACAGCAGCCGCTATTCTGAATCGCTGTACGAAGATTCCCTGCCCGATTTCATCAAGCTCGCGGAGGCCTATGGTCACGTGGGCATGCGCGTAGACAGAAAAGAAGATTTACAAGCCAAAATGGAAGAGTGTTTTGCCCTGAAGGATCGCCTAGTGTTTATGGATATTCAGGTGGACCCTGCCGAGCATGTGTACCCCATGCAAATTGCACCGGGCACCATGCGTGACATGTGGCTGAGCAAGACGGAGCGCACCTGATGAGACGTATTATTTCTGTGCTGATGGAAAATGCACCGGGCGCCCTCTCGCGCGTTGTAGGCCTATTTTCACAGCGGGGCTACAATATTGAAAGCCTGACTGTGGCGCCGACGGAAGACGCAACCCTGTCGCGCCTGACGCTGACAACCATTGGCGACGATCACAAGATTGAGCAAATTACTAAGCACCTGAATAAGCTTATCGACGTGGTTAAATTGGTAGACCTCACCGAGGGCGCCCACATCGAACGCGAATTAATGCTTATCAAAGTTAAAGCCATTGGCAACCAGCGCGAAGAGATTAAACGCTGTGTTGACATCTTTCGCGGTCAAATTGTCGATGTCACACCCAGTGTGTACATCGTCCAAGTCGCAGGCACTTCCGACAAACTGGACGCCTTTGTTCAGTCCGTAGGTGAAAGCGCAATTTTGGAAGTGGTACGCACCGGCGTATCGGGTATTGCACGCGGTGAAAAAGTATTAAGCCTTTAATACTTGCACCCAATCAACTTTGAACGACAAACATAGGATTTAGCCATGCAAGTTTACTACGACAAAGACTGCGACCTTTCCATCATCAAAGGAAAGAACGTTGCGATCGTGGGTTACGGCTCACAGGGTCACGCCCACGCGCAAAACCTGAAAGACTCTGGCGTTGCTAACGTTGTGGTAGCACTGCGCAAAGGGTCTTCAAGCTGGGCCAAGGCCGAGAAAGCCGGCCTGAAAGTTGCCGAAATTGCCGACGCCGTGAAAGATGCCGACGTCACCATGATTCTGTGCCCGGACGAGCATCAGGCCAGCATCTACGCCAAGGACATCGGCCCGAACCTGAAGCCGGGCTCTGCTCTGGCCTTCGCTCACGGCCTGAACATTCACTTCCAACTGATTCAGCCACCAGCCGATGTCGATGTCATCATGGTCGCCCCCAAGGGCCCAGGCCACACCGTTCGCTCGACTTACCTCGAGGGCGGCGGCGTGCCTACACTGATCGCCATCTATCAAGATGCCACCGGCAAAGCCAAAGATCTGGCACTGTCTTACGCGTCTGCCAACGGCGGCGGCCGCTCGGGCATCATTGAAACCAACTTCCGCGAGGAAACGGAAACCGATTTGTTTGGCGAGCAAGCCGTATTGTGCGGCGGGGCCTCGGCACTGGTTGAGGCCGGTTTTGAAACGCTGGTTGAAGCCGGTTACGCGCCCGAAATGGCGTACTTTGAGTGCTTGCACGAACTGAAGTTGATCGTCGACCTGATGTACCAGGGCGGCATCGCCGACATGCGCTACTCCATCTCCAACACGGCGGAGTACGGCGACTACGCCACCGGCCCACGCATCATCACCGAAGAAACCAAAGCGGAGATGAAACGCGTACTGAAAGATATTCAGGAAGGCCGTTTCGTGCGCGATTTCATTCTGGAATGCCAGGCGGGCTATCCGGTAATGAAGGCCAAGCGTCGTATCGCCGGCGAACACGGTATCGAGCAGGTGGGCCACAAGTTGCGCGCCATGATGCCTTGGATCAAAGCCAATAAGATCATCGATAAGACTGAAGGCAACAGCTAATTTGGCCAGCCTTCTAGCGCCATAAAAAAACCCCGCTTAGCGGGGTTTTTTTATGGCTGCAATCTAACAGCTTCGTCAATCCACGTAGACGGGGCCAACACCCATTCCCCAGACGATGACGGTGCCCACACGCACGATGACCAGCATCACCAAGCCCACTGTCACCACCGATGTGGCGTACATAAAGGCGCGCTCTTTATCGATATTCATGAGGATGGGAATGCCCTCATACACCAGATAAACCGCGTAGCAACCCGCGATTATCGTTGCTGCAGCGTTGAGCCACAGCTCGGGGTAAACCCCCACAATGCCAGCCAGAAAAACCGGGGTTGTGACATACACGGCCAGCGCCGTGCCCTCGTAGTGGCGCTGCTCGGCAGAATCGGTGACGCCGTAAGTTTTGGCCATCCAGTTTATGAATTCGCCCAGCACATAAACGCCCGCCATGAGCGCGAAATACGTCATAATACAAAGCGACAGTGCCGATTCGGCGGTCAGCTTTACCACCTCGCCGTCGCCGACAGTCCAACCCACTTGGGTCACACCAAAATAGGCAGCCACCGGGGGAATCAGTGCAAGGAATGGGACGTGACTTAAAAAAACTTGCGCAAATGAGTGGCGCTCATTGCGAATCGCCTTCCACTCACTATCGGGGTGTAGCAGAATGCCGAGTGTATGCTCCAAAATGGCCATAGAGCCTCCTTCTGTATTATTTTAGGCTACTTCTCTGGTTTACTGGCCCGCTCTAAGGCCGGTCCTGCATAACCAGAAGCACCCTCAGTATTATGGAGCCAGATGTTGATCACCAATAAGAATTCGCTATGTAAATAGTCATTATAATGCGGCAGTGATATAAGCGACTGAGAATATCGCTAGATAACAGAACTTCGCCGCCGTTAGGCACCGTTTTCCATTAAGACTGCTCTATCGCTCAGTTAAACGCATTATCAACGCGAAATTTGCTCGCCCCCTTAAACCACAGGAACAGGACGCCATGAGTAATATCTACACAGACAACTCGCTCACGATTGGAAAGACCCCTCTGGTGCAGCTCAACCGGCTTTCAAAGCATAAAATTCTGGCCAAGTTAGAGTCTAGAAATCCGGCCGGCTCGGTGAAATGCCGTATCGGCGCCAACATGATTTGGGAAGCTGAAAAGCAGGGTTTACTCAAGCAGGGCATGACAGTGGTCGAGCCCACCAGTGGCAACACCGGAATCGCCCTAGCCTACGTCTGCGCCGCCCGCGGCTATCGGTTGGTACTCACCATGCCCAATACCATGAGCCTGGAGCGCCGGCAGTTGATCAAAGCGCTAGGTGCCGAGCTGGTATTGACGCCCGGCGAAAAAGGTATGAAAGGTGCGATTGAAAAGGCGCAGGAAATCGCCGCACAAAACCCGGCCGCACACTTCATGCCGCAACAGTTTTCAAATCCGGCCAACCCGGCCGTACACGAAGCGACAACCGGCCCGGAGATCTGGAACGATACCGACGGCAATGTCGATATTCTGGTGGCCGGCGTGGGCACCGGTGGCACCATCAGCGGTATCGCGCGCTACTTTAAACACACGCGTGGAAAAATGATTCAAGCGCTCGCCGTGGAACCCCAGCACAGCCCAGTAATCAGCCAAACCATGGCCGGTTCAGAAGTGACGCCGGCTCCGCACAAAATTCAGGGTATAGGCGCAGGCTTCGTGCCAGACAATTTGGACCTTAGCCTGGTGGATGGCACAGTGCAGGTCACTAACGAGGAAGCCATAGCCACGGCCCACCGATTGATGAAAGAAGAAGGGATTCTGGCGGGAATTTCGTGCGGTGCTGCCACGGCAGCGGCACTAAAAGTTGCAGAAAAGCCAGAAAATGCCGGCAAAACCATCGTGGTCATTTTGCCAGATTCCGGCGAGCGCTACCTCTCAAGTGCACTCTTTGCCGGCGAATTCTCCGCCCAGGAAACACAACAATAGCCGCCTGTGGGGCACGGGTTCGCCCTGCCCCAACCCGGGCCGTTTTACTTCAAGCGGATGCCATCGGACTCCAATTCCAGCACACCCGCCTTGTAGAGACTGCCAATGGTGCGCTTAAACGCCGCCTTGCTCATACCCAACGCCTGAGTAATCGCCTCTGGCGCCGATTTGTCGTGCAGCGGGGCATAGCCTCCTTGGCGCGTCAGATAATCGATTACTTTCTGGGCCAGCAAATCGCGATTTTGCGCACCGCTGTGCAAACTTAGGTCGATCTTTCCGTCCGGCCGCACCCGCTTGATAAACCCGGAAACCTGCTGCCCAAAGCTCAGTCGCTGGTGCACGTCAGAGGCATAGAGCACGCCCCAGTGGCTGTGGTTGACGATGGCCTTGAAGCCCAGGTCCGTAGAGCTGCCGATGATCAAGTCGACCGCCTGTCCAGGGGTAAAGCGCGGCTTGAAGTTATCGAGAAATTTATCGAGCTTGGAGCTGGCGACAATACGCCCATCCTGCTCATTTACAAAGACCCGCACCAAATACTGCTTGCCCTCCTCCATGGGCCGCTGCTGCTCGGCAAAGGGCACCAGCAATTCCTTGCCCAGGCCCCAGTCGAGAAAGGCGCCAAATCGGGTGATAGCTGTAGCCTTTAGCAATGCAAATTGCCCCACTAGCACCTTAGGTGTTTCGGTGGTGGCCACGGGCCTATCTTCTGAATCCAAGTAAACAAATACCCGCACAAACGCACCGGGGGTGACGGCATCGGACACAAAGCGCTTGGGCAATAAAATCTGGTTGCCTTCTGGCGTTTCTAAAAATGCGCCAAAATCCGTCAATTTGGCCACTGGTAGCGTATGAAACTGGCCCAATCCAAGCATAGCGTTACTCACAAAATGTCTATCAATGGCGACAGCGCCACGAAAAAGGGGGCCAAGGCCCCCGATGCTTATTTAACAACGCGCAAGCTAGGCCTGCCACCCGAGTCTTTCACCGCTTTGGGCGGAGCCTTTTTCGGTGTCGGCTCCGGCGGTGTTGGCTCTGGCTCTAATTCGGGTTCAAATACCATGCCCTGACCGTTTTCGCGCGCATATATTCCGAGTACCGCGCGCGACGGCACATAGATATCCGTCGGAATGCCGCCAAAGCGGGCGTTAAAGCGAATCGCTTGGTTTTCCAAACTCAAACCCATCACAGCAGAGGGCGAAATATTCAGGACAATCTGGCCGTCTTTATTGACGTGTTGCTGCGGCACTTCCACGTCTGCTGCCTGCGCATCCACCAAAATATATGGCGTGCAGTTGTTATCGACAATCCACTCGTACAGAGCTCGGATCATATAGGGGCGACTGGACGTCATGGGCATGGTGGAGGAACTCCTACAGCGTTGCGCTTGCTTTGGGGCAATACCCCGATAGTACAAAGGGGGACAAGCCCCCTTCACTTACTTCTTCTTACCGGACCGCATGTCTTTTTCAAGCTCTGTCAGGCTCTCGCGAAAAGAGTCGCGGGCAAACAGACGGTCCATGTAATCAAACAATGGTTTAGTGGCCTTGGTCTGCGGAATATTAATTTCCAAGCTATCGAGGCGCCAGAAAATGGGCGCTAAACAGCAATCTACCAAAGTGAACTCTTCGCTCATGAAAAACGGCATTTCGGAAAAGATGGGCGCAATTGCAGTAAAGCTTTCGCGCAATTCTTTGCGAGCCTTGGTCACCGCGTCTTTGCTGCTGTTTTCCAAGATCACGTCAATTAGCGGGCACCAATCGCGCTCAATGCGATACATCCACAGCCTGCTTTGGGCACGTGCAACGGGGTACACCGGCAGCAATGGCGGGTGCGGGAATCGCTCGTCCAAATACTCCATCATGACCTTGGTCTCGTAGAGTGCCAAATCGCGATCGACCAGAGTTGGAAGGGAATTATAGGGATTCAGGTCTGCAAGCTCGGCAGGTTTGGCCTCTGGATCTATGTCCTCAACATCTACGGTGACCCCCTTCTCCGCCAAGACAATGCGGACCCGGTGGCTGTAGTGGTCACTCGCGTCAGAAAAATAGGTCATAGATGATCGCTTCGCGACTGCACCCATTGGATTCACCTCAGTATTATCAATTCAGTAATAAACAAGGGCGGCACTGCGTTTCCACAGGCCGCCCGAGCAAGCATTGGTATCAGTGTATGTCTTTCCAATACTCGCGGTTGAGCAAGTAAACAAAGACAAACAGCACCAATAAAAACAGCAACACGTAGATACCTATGCGCTCGCGATCGAGAGCATAAGGTTCGGCAACGTATTCCAAGAAGTTCACGAGATCGTAAATGGCCTGATCAAACTCCTCGGCATTCATAGTGCCCTTGTGCTCACCCACTTTCAGGCTGCCACAGGGGTCGTCGGCGATAACCGCACCGCTTACTGGATCGCGCACCGGCCGACCGTGCTCAAATCGCGGGCCAGGGGCACACTCTGCCAGACCCTGCAGTTCGATCATGGCGTGGGGCATCGCGACACTTTCGAATACGCGGTTGTTCACGCCCGTGGGGCGGGTGTCATCTTTATAAAAATTGCGCAGATAAGTATAGAGCCACTCGGGATTGCGCGCGCGCGCCACCAGCGTCAAATCTGGCGGCGCGGCACCAAACCAGGCCTTGGATTTGGCCGGGTCCATGGATATGGTCATCAGTTCGCCGATGCGGCGATCGCCAAACACCAGATTTTCCTGCATCACGTCATGGGGAATACCTAAATCGTCCGCCACACGCTCAAAACGCGAAAAACTGGCAGCGTGGCAACCCATGCAATAGTTGGTAAACAACTGGGCACCGCGCTGCAAAGACTCTTTATTCTCCAGATCCGGCACCATTACATCGCACTCGATGCTGCCACAGGCGTACTGCCCTTCGGCACCTACAGCTTTGATGGGCACGATAGTCAGTGCTAAGAACAGGAAGAAACCGCCCCACACTAAACCTGGACTCAAGCCTTTAGCCTGGGTGCGCGCTGGCTCAGGCAACACCTTGTCTTTACTCGTCAACCAGGGGGACAAGAGTACAAACCCACCCAGCGCAATGCCGAACAATACGATAAACACCGGCACTTTCGCCGCTGCGGCGATAGACATGTATATCATCATGCCGCCCAGCACCGCCGCGATGAGCCAGTTCAAGAAAGTGCTTGAAGGCTTGATCGGGTTGGTGAACATAGGCATCTGGATAAAATAGGCAAAGTAGTAAACCGTTGCCAACTGCGCCAACAGCGTACGACCATCGGTGGGAGACTTAACACCCAAGTAACCCAAGACCACGAACATAGCGGCAAAAATCATCAGCGACACACGCGGCATAAAGCCTTTGTAGCGCATGGACTTCACTGGACTCTTATCCAGCCACGGCAACACGAACAGGATCGCAATGGCGCCACCCATGGCCACCAGGCCAAGGAACTTGGAGCTCAGCGGGCCAATATCAATGGTGACTGCGCGCAATACCGCATAGAAAGGCGTGAAGTACCACACTGGCGCAATATGCGGCGGGGTCTTCAGGTTGTTGGCCTCTTCAAAGTTGGCGTACTCCAGGAAGAAGCCACCCATTTCTGGCATGAAGAAGATTACAAAGCAGAAGGCGAACAAGAATACTGTGACACCCACCAGATCGTGCACGGTATAGAAAGGATGGAAAGGTACGCCGTCGAGCGGTACACCGTTTTCATCTTTGGTCTTTTTAATTTCAACGCCATCGGGGTTGTTGGAACCCACTTCGTGCAGCGCCAGAATATGTAGCACCACCAGCGCCAACAACACGATGGGCAGTGCCACCACGTGCAAGGCAAAGAAGCGGTTCAGCGTAATGCCGGAAATCAGGTAGTCACCGCGAATCCACTGCACCAGGTCATCGCCCACCACAGGGATGGCACCAAACAGCGATACGATTACCTGCGCACCCCAGTAGGACATCTGCCCCCAGGGCAGCACGTAACCCATGAAGGCCTCGGCCATCAGCGCCACGTAGATCGTCATACCAAAGATCCACACCAGCTCGCGGGGCGCTTTATAAGAGCCATACATCAAGCCGCGGAACATATGCAGGTAAACCACAAGGAAAAATGCCGAGGCACCGGTGGAGTGCATGTAGCGAATAATCCAGCCAAAATCCACGTCGCGCATGATGTACTCAACGGACGCGAAGGCACCTTCAGCGGTGGGGGTATAGCTCATGGTGAGCCAGATACCGGTCAATAACTGGTTAACCAGGACTAAAATGGACAAGACGCCAAAGAAGTACCAGAAGTTAAAGTTTTTGGGCGCATAATACTTCGCCATGTGGGTGTCCCACGCGCGCTGTACAGGTAAGCGCTCGTCAACCCAACCCCATAGACCTGTGAGCCAATTCATCATTGTTTACGCCTCCTGATCTACGCCGATCAGCACAACTGATTCGGTTTCAAAGGTATAGGGTGGAACTTCTAAGTTAATCGGTGCAGGCACGCCTTTAAATACGCGACCGGCCAAATCGAACTTAGAGCCATGGCAAGGACAGAAGAAACCACCCAGCCACTCGTCACCCCCCAAATCCGCGGCACCCACATCCGGGCGGTACATTGGCGCACAGCCCAGGTGTGTACACAGGCCTAGCAAAACTAAGAATTCGGGTTTAATAGAGCGAAATTCATTCTTCGCATAGGCGGGCTGTTGTTCTTCTACGGACTCCGGATCGCGCAAGCGCTCCGCCATACCCGGCAATGCATTCAATGATTCTTCGGTTCGACGGACGATGTAAACCGGCTTACCACGCCACTCGACAACGATCATCTGACCAGGTTCAAGCTTTGATACGTTTGCCCGAACCGGGGCACCAGCGGCTTTAGCCTTGGCGCTCGGATTCCAGGACCCAACAAAAGGTACCGCTACACCGACGGCGCCCACAGCGCCAACAACAGAGGTGGCTGCAGTCAAAAAACGACGACGCCCCTCGTTTACACCGTCATTGCTCATGACGTTTCTCTCCCATCACAGCTACAAGAGCCAGTAAATGACTGAAATAAAAAAAGAAATAGCTTAATTTATGCACCCCAAAAAGTCGCACAATCTTAAAGAAAATGACCACAACTGACAAGGATAACCACGGATCACGCCTCGTTTAGGGGCAAATGGGTAGGTTAGAAACAAAAAAGGCGCGCCCGGAGGGCACGCCTTTCGTTTCCACCTGCCAGGCAGGCTGCGAATTAACGCTTGGAGAACTGTGGTTTCTTACGCGCTTTGCGCAAGCCCACTTTCTTACGCTCAACTTCACGTGAGTCACGGGTAACATAACCCGCTTCGCGCAGTGAAGGACGCAACGCTTCGTCGTAAGCCATCAGCGCACGGGTCAAACCGTGACGGATTGCACCGGCCTGACCGAAGCTACCACCGCCTTTAACGGTAACAGTCACGTCAAACTTTTCTGCGTTGTCAGTCAGCTCGAGCGGCTGACGAACGATCATACGGGCTACTTCGCGACCGAAATAGGCCTCAATGGAGCGCTCGTTGATAGTGATGTTGCCACTGCCCGGCTTGATAAATACACGCGCAGTTGAGGTCTTGCGGCGACCCGTACCGTAGTATTGAGTATCTGCCATTTTCAGCTTCCTTAGATATTCAGTTCTTTAGGTTGCTGTGCAGTGTGCGGGTGAGCACTACCAGCGTACACTTTCAGCTTGCGGAACATGGCGCGTCCAAGAGGGCCTTTGGGCAGCATGCCCTTAACAGCACTCTGGATAATGCGCTCGGGGGCATGATCACGCAGCTTTTCAAAGCTCATGGTCTTCAGGCCGCCAGGAAACTCGGTGTGACGGTGGTACAACTTGTCCGTCTCTTTGTTTCCAGTAACACGCACTTTCTCTGCGTTGACTACAACAATGTAGTCGCCAGTGTCCACATGCGGGGTGTACTCAGGCTTGTGCTTGCCACGCAGACGACTAGCGATCTCTGTAGCCATACGGCCGAGAGTCTTGCCATCAGCATCGACAATGAACCAGTCACGCTGGACTGTTTCGGGTTTAGCACTGTAAGTCTTCATGTTATATCGCCTTTAACGAGGGTCTTCCCACAAAAAGAGCGCGCATACTACAGACTCGGCATAGCCTTTTCAAGCGCTTTTTCACCCTGACATCAGGGTTTGTGGGGCTTGGCCAGGTAGTCTTTGCTTTGCATCTCCAGCAGGCGGCTGCTGGTGCGCTCGAACTCGAAGTTTAGCCGGCCGCCGCTATAGAGCTCGGTCAAGGGCACTTCGGCGGAGATGACCAGCTTGACATTCCGGTCATAAAACTCATCTACCATATTAATGAAGCGCCGAGCCTGATCATCCTTCTGACCACCGAGTACAGGCACATCGGTGACCAGCACCGCATGGTAAATCTTGGCCAACTCAATATAGTCGTTCTGCGAACGTGGGCCATCGCACAACACCTTGAAATCAAACCAGACGACGTCTTCGCCCTCAAACCGGGCCCGCAGTATGCGCCCCTCCACTTCCAGGTCCACATCCTGTTCGATTTCTTCGTGATCGGGCACCAGGGCCTCAAAGCTTTGCTTCATGGCCACCTCGGCCTCCGGCCCCAGCGGCGAATGATAGAGTTCAGCCTGCTCCAGGGCGCGCAGCCGATAGTCCACCCCGCCATCCACATTGACCACCTGCGTGTGCTCGTTGAGCATGGCGATGGCCGGCAAAAAGCGGGCGCGCTGCAGGCCGTCTTTATAGAGGCCATCGGGCACAATATTGGAGGTAGCCACCAGGGTTACCCCACGGTTAAACAGCGCTTGCAGCAAGGTGCCCAGAATCATGGCATCGGTAATGTCGCTGACAAAAAACTCATCGAAGCAGATTACTCGGGTTTCGCTAGCCAGCCGGTCTGCCACTTTTTCTAGGGGGTTTTTCTCACCGCCCAAGCCTTTTAGCTCTTGGTGAACCCGCTTCATAAAACGATGAAAATGCACCCGCATTTTTTGCTCGAAGGGCAGCGAGTCGTAGAACACATCCATTAAATAGGTCTTTCCGCGCCCGACCCCACCCCAAAAGTACAACCCCTTCTCCGGGGTTATCGGGCGCTGAGCGCCAATGAGTCGTGTCCACCAGCCGGGCCTAGCGGGCCGAGGCGCAGCCAGCAATCGCTCGTAGAGATCTTGCAGCAACTCAATCGCCCGCTGTTGCGCGGCATCAACTTTAAAGCCGCCGGCGATATCCTGCTGATAACGCGCCAAAGGAGTGAGATCAGAAACGTTCATACAAACTCATACTATCCAAATTACACCGTTAGTTGGGCGGGCAACACGTGCTGCAGCCACTGCTTAAGTGCGTGGAGCTGGCCGTGAAAAAAGTGCCCCGCCTCGGGCAAACTCGTAAATACGCAAGGACTGCCAAGCTCCGCCGCCCAGCGTTCAACACCGGCCACGTCAACCAACTCATCCGCCGCCCCAATGAGCACGGCAACCGGACACGAAAACCGGCCTCCCTGGTCGTAAGCGTAGCGCTCGACGGGCAGCGCAATCAGTGTCAAGTGCGCCGGCGCCAGGCGCCAGCTAGCGGTTGCCGCCATCGCCGAACCAAAGGAAAAGCCCGCTAACAACAACTGCACCTGCGGCAATTGCGCAAGCACCCATTGCGCAACTGCCACCAAATCGTCGCTTTCGCCGCGCCCTTGATCATAACAACCATCGCTTGCACCTACGCCGCGAAAATTAAATCGAACCGTAGCTACACCCAACTGCTGGTAAGCCCGGGCCAAGGTGGCGACAACTTTGTTGGTCATGGTGCCGCCGTGTTCTGGGTGCGGATGGCCAATCACGACCGCGGCCTGGCGCGACGCCAAATCACCCGTGGGGTCGCCGGCTTGTACGCGCGCCTCAAGTTGACCAGCCGGGCCGGCAATTAACACCGACCGCTCTTGCACATCGAAAACCTGCACCCTTACACTCCTTCAATCATTTGCGCATAAGATAGTGATCCATTCACCGGTATAACAGCATATAATAGATACTAGAGCTGCCGCCCAGCGGCTCGGGGCGCGCATTATGGCACGGAGCAAGGCGCGCTTTAAGCCACACGTTGTGAATTTGGCACCCTGAAGGAGAGCCCTGTGTTTTCGCTAAGTACTTTGATCCTGACCGTTTTAACCTGCCTATTACTAGGCGGTGTGATTGGCGCCTTTTTAATGTTTGCTTTGCGCCCGCAAGAAAAAATCAACCGCGAACTGGAATCGCAACTGCTGGAAGCCGAGACGCAGCTGCGCGAATATCAGCAAGAAGTCACACAACATTTTGTCGACACCTCGCAACTTATCAACAATCTGACGCGCTCTTACCGCGACGTGCACGAACACTTGGCCGCATCGGCTCTCAAGTTGGGCAATGCAGACCTCAGCCGCCAAATCACTCAGGCCGGCGATGGCAAGTTGCTGGAAAAGTCGCCCGATCAAGACCCAGAGAGCATTCGCCCGCCCACCGACTGGGCACCGAAAGTCCCCGGCAAACACGGCACTTTGAGCGAATCCTACGGGCTGGACGACGAGCCTGCCGAAGAAGACGACACGCTGATACTGCAACGCCAAGCCTAACCGTCGCCTCCGGCACACTGCGGCCGGGGGCAAATTCCACCCAATGCACGCCAATTGTGCGGCCCATGCCTTATAATTGTCACTTTTGCGCAGCGACCGCACGGTCAGCGCGCTGACACAACGACAAATTCGGGCGGTATGGGTGAAAAAAATACTCGATTATTTAGCGTGGCCAGTGGCCTGCGGCCTGCTGATAGCGCTGGCAGTGCTATTGGCGACACCACAACTGCGCCCACTTTTGCAGTGGCCTGCAAGCACTGACGCGCCCACCCAAGTCGCCCGCCACTCCTACGCTGAAGCCGTCAGCCGAGCAGCGCCGTCAGTGGTCAACATATTCACCCAGCGCAAAGTACAAAATCAGCGCCACCCCTTGATAGATGACCCGCTGTTCCGGCACTTTTTTAACAACGCCAACATTCCCCAACAGGAGCGACTGCAGAGCTCGTTGGGCTCGGGCGTCATCATGAATCCCGAGGGGTATGTACTTACAAACCATCACGTCATTAACGGCGCCGATCAGATTGTCGTACTGCTCAACGACGGGCGCGAGGCACAAGCGCGCCTAATTGGCACCGACCCAGACACCGATCTGGCGGTACTGAAAATCAATCTGGACAACTTGCATGCCATACCCATCGGCGACCCAACAAAAGCCCGCGTGGGCGATGTGGTGCTCGCCATCGGCAATCCCTTTGGTGTGGGCCAGACTGTCACCCAGGGCATAATCAGTGCCGTGGGGCGCTATGGTCTGGGCATCAACACCTTTGAGAACTACCTGCAAACCGATGCCGCCATCAACCCCGGTAACTCGGGGGGCGCACTGGTTGACGCAGACGGTAATTTAATCGGAATCAATACCGCTATTTTGGACAAAACCGGGTTTTCGGTGGGCATCAGCTTTGCCGTGCCCATCGACATGGCCCTGCGCACCCTCAAAGACATTGCCGAACACGGCCATGTAATACGCGGCTGGATTGGCGTCGAAGCACAGCGCATTAGCCCGCAGCTGGCGCGCAATCTGGGAGTAGCCGCAGATATTGGCGTGATAGTTACCGGTGTTTACAAAGACAGCCCGGCGCATTTGGCGGGCATCAAAGCGGGCGACATTATCACCCACCTCAACGGCATAGCGCTCGGCGATGGTAGAAAAGGCGTGCAATTTATCGAGCAAAGCCGCCCCGGCGACAGCATTTCGCTGCGCATTCAGCGTGGGCTGCAGTCGGCCGAGGTGCAGCTGACCATGACCGCCCAACCCACCGCCTAACCGACCGCGGTCGCTATTCGCCTTTTAGAATTCGGTATTCCGCAGAGCGCGCATGCGCCTCCAGAGACTCGCCGCGCGCCAGCACGCTAGCACACTTACCCAATTCGCTAGCGCCCGCGGCCGAACACATAATTAGCGACGTTCGCTTCTGAAAGTCGTAGACGCCCAGGGGCGAGGAAAAGCGCGCAGTGCCCGATGTAGGTAGCACATGGTTGGGGCCCGCACAGTAATCACCCAGCGCCTCAGCTGTGTAGCGCCCCATAAAAATCGCACCTGCGTGGCGGATCTCTGGCAGCAGTGCCTGCGGATCTGCCACTGACAACTCAAGGTGCTCCGGGGCAATGCGATTCGTCAGCGCCACAGCTTCCGCCATGGACGCGACGTGAATCAAAGCGCCCCGCGCCGCCAGTGATTGCCGAGCAATATCCGCGCGACTGAGCGTGGGCAATAGACGCGCCATGGCAGTCTTCACCGCAACTAGAAACTCGGCATCCGGGCTGATGAGAATGGCCTGCGCCTGCTCGTCGTGCTCAGCCTGACTAAACAAATCCATCGCCACCCAATCGGGATCGGTTTGACCGTCGCACACCACCAGAATTTCGGAAGGGCCGGCGATCATATCGATGGCAACGGTGCCGAATACCGCGCGCTTGGCGGTGGCCACATAAATATTGCCCGGCCCAACAATTTTATCCACCTTCGGCACGGTATCTGTGCCATAGGCCAAGGCCGCGATAGCCTGGGCACCGCCCACGGTGAACACCCGATCCACCCCCGCTATATGGGCTGCCGCCAATACCATTGGGTTGAGTACACCCTTGGGCGCCGGCACCACCATAATCACTTCGTCAACACCCGCCACCTTGGCGGGAATCGCGTTCATCAATACCGATGAGGGATAGGACGCCTTGCCGCCAGGTACGTAAATACCCACGCGCTCCATGGCTGTGATCTGCTGCCCCAGCAGGGTGCCATCGGCCTCTTGGTACTGCCAAGACGCTTGCAGCTGGCGCTGGTGATAGTCGCGCACCCGCTGTGCTGCAAGCTCCAAAGCACTGCGCTGATCTTCGGGCAGGGCGTCGTGGGCCGCCGCCAAATCTGCTTTGGCGACTTCCAGCGCCGCGGCATTCGCCACTGTCAACTGGTCAAACTGCGCAGTGTACTCAAGCAGGGCGGCATCGCCCCGAATGCGCACTGCCTGCAGTATCTCGCCGACAACTCTGCCAACGCCGGCATCGCTAATGGACTCAAAGGCCAACAAACGGGCGAGCTGAGCGTCAAACTGGGGGTCGCGGGTAGTTAACTCGGTAATCATGGAAGACATCGTTGGACCAAGGTTATACCGCCACGGCGGCGGCAATGTCGTCGATAATGCGCTGTATCAGCGCGTGCTTCATCTTCATGGACGCCTTATTGACGATCAGCCGCGAGCTGATATCGGCAATATGGTCCCGCGCCTCCAACCCATTGGCCTTGAGCGTATTGCCGGTATCGACGATATCGACGATTTCATCCGCCAAATCCATCAGGGGCGCCAGCTCCATGCCGCCGTATAACTTGATAATATCGGCCTGCCGACCCTGGGCGGCATAGTAGCGCTTTGCCACATTCACGTATTTGGTGGCCACCCGCAGGCGGCCACTGGGAGCCTGAGCCCCTTTAATCGCCGCCGTCATTAAACGACACCGGGCGATATTTAAATCCAAGGGCTCGTAGAGCCCCTCGGCGCCGTTTTCCAGTAGAGTATCCTTGCCGGAAACGCCGATATCAGCCGCGCCAAACTGCACGTAGGTAGGCACATCGGAACCCCGCAGTACCACCAGGTGCACATCTTTGTGATTGGTTCCAAAAATCAGCTTGCGCGATTTGCTGATATCCTCTTCCGGCTCAATACCGGCAGCGGCTAGCAGCGGCAGTGTTTCCTCGAGAATGCGGCCCTTGGTCAGGGCAATGGTCAGCTTGGTCATCAGCCTGGCACCCTCCGGATATTCGCACCCAACAACTGCAGTTTTTCTTCAATACACTCGTAACCGCGATCGATGTGGTAAATACGGTCCACCAGGGTATCGCCCTCGGCCACCAGACCCGCAATGACCAGGCTTGCAGAAGCTCGCAAATCCGATGCCATCACCGGCGCGGCCTTTAGCTTTTGCACGCCGGTAATCAGGGCGGTATTGCCCTCCAAAGAAATATTGGCACCCATGCGATTGAGTTCGTGCACTTGGATCAGCCGATTTTCGAAAATGGTCTCGGTGACCGCGCCCACGCCCTCGGCGATGGCATTCATGGCCGTAAACTGGGCTTGCATCTCGGTGGGAAAAGCCGGGTAAGGTGCGGTTTTCAGGTTGACAGATTTTGGCCTGCGCCCTTTCATATCGAGCTCGATCCAATCCTCGCCACAGGTAATTTCTGCACCGGCCTCTTCAAGCTTCAAAATGACCGACTCGAGAATATCCGCCCGGGTATCCTTCAGTTTTACTCGGCCACCTGTCGCCGCCGCCGCCACTAGGTAGGTACCCGTTTCAATACGGTCTGGCATGACTTTATAGGTGCAGCCGGCGAGTTCTTCGACGCCGTCAATGGTTAAGGTCGCTGTGCCGATGCCGCTGATTTTCGCCCCCATGGCCACTAAGCATTGGCACAGATCCACCACTTCGGGTTCGCGCGCGGCATTCTCAAGAACCGTCCTGCCCTCGGCCAGCGCCGCTGCCATCACCAAGTTTTCCGTGCCGCCCACGGTGACCATGTCCATGAAGAAGTGCGCACCTTTCAAGCGGCCATCGCAGCGGGCGCGAATGTAGCCCTGGTCGACCTCTACGGTGGCGCCCATGGCCTCGAGACCGCGCAAGTGAATATCCACGGGTCGGCTGCCAATGGCGCAGCCTCCAGGAAAGGACACATTGGCCTCACCAAAGCGCGCCAACATTGGCCCGAGCACCAATATCGAGGCGCGCATGGTTTTCACCAGCTCATAGGGCGCGGTAAATTCGCGCATGGGCTCAGTGTTGGTTTCGACGCACATCTTTTCGTCGATGGTGATTTCCACCCCCATGCAACGCAGCAGCGCCAACATAGTGGTGATGTCATTCAAGTGTGGCAAATTGCAAATATGCATTGGCCCCTTGGCTAACAATGTGGCCGCCAAAATGGGCAGGCCGGAGTTTTTAGCCCCTGAAATGCGGATTTCTCCGTCGAGGCGGGCGCCACCTTGGATGAGCAATTTATCCATATCGATCTCTTAACTTGTAACAGGAGTACCGGCCAAACCGGTCGTGCAGTTGCTAGCCAGCCTCGGCGGGCGTCAAGGTTTTCATGTTCACTGCGTGGAGTACACCACTGGCAATCTGGTCAGCCAGCGCTTTGTACACCAGCTGCTGTTTCTGCACGGCGCGCATACCTTCAAATACCGGGCTCACTACCACCAAATTGACGTGACTGCCGTCTATCTGCACTTCAACTTGACTGTCGGCGATACTGGACTCCAACAGCGCTTTAATTTCCTGTGCCTGCATGATCAACTCTCTATATACGTCTGTGGCCTGTACACGCCAACGGCGCCCAGCCGGAAAACAAAACACCCCCATTTCAGGGGGTGCTAAGTCTACTGGTTTATGGCGTTTTTTGCACGGACAGCAGGGCCTCAGGGCTTGGCTTCGGGCGCCTGCGCCCAGTACTCGATCACTTTGTCTAGATCGCCCTGGTGCTGCTTGTAGGATTGGGCAAACTGGCTTCGAAAGGTTTTGCCCAAATTGATGCCATTCAGCACTACGTTGATCAGCTTCCAGCTGCCCGTAGTACGATTTTTGGCCATGGTGTAGTCAATCACCTGTACACCGGACGCTGTCGTCACCTCCTGACGCACCGCCACGCGATTCTGGCCAGCCGCCTCGGGCGCCAAGGGCGGAATATTCATCTGCGCCTGCACATAGCCACTCATACCCTTTGCATAGGTAGACACCAAGCTATTGCGGAACACCTCCTCAAAGCGGGCAACCTGATCCTTGCTGGCTTTTTTAGCAGCATCGCCCATCACCACTCGGGCAATGAAGCCAAAATCCACCACCGGTTCGAGGATGGCGCGCATCTCGCTCAGCAGCAATTGCGCCTCAGGGTCCTGCTCGGCATTGTGCTTATTCACTGCCGTTTTCAAATCGTCCACGACTTTGACCACAACCTCGCGCGGCCCCACTTCGGCGGCCGCAAATACACTGACAGAAAACCCCAATACGGCGCCTAACACAACGCCTAGCACGCGAGAAACCATACCCAACACCTCTCCTTTAAAAATCGTTACGCGCACACCTGGCAGCCCCGTAGGCCACCGGCAGCGCGGCGCGGCAATTCTACCCCAACTCGCCCCATTGCGATGGATGCTTTTAAGACAATTTACGAATTTCCATAAGCCTTCGGCCCCGGCAGCCATACCTTGGTACAAGGTCACGCGAACAATAGGCAAGCGCCAAACGTGACCGGCTGCTGACATTCGATAGTGGGCACTATACCATTACGCCCCTTAACCCAACCTTAACCCGCTGTGAGTAGAGTTCATGAGCCAACATCAAGCCTTCATTGAAGCTGGCAAGCGCACCGTAAAAATAGAGTTGGACGCCATCGCCGCATTACAAACACGGATTGACGCGGACTTTGCCCGGGCCTGCGCCTTAATTATGGCTTGCCAGGGGCGCACTATCGTCACAGGTATGGGAAAGTCTGGCCACATTGGGGGTAAAATTGCCGCCACACTGGCCAGCACCGGAACGCCGTCGTTCTTTGTACACCCGGGCGAGGCCAGCCACGGCGATTTGGGCATGGTCACTCGCCAGGATGTCGTCATCGCTATCTCTAATTCCGGTAGCTCTGCGGAAGTACTGACGCTGATTCCGCTGTTCAAACGTATGCAGATCCCGATCATCAGCATGACCGGCAACCCCAAATCACCCCTGGCCCAGGCGGCCGATGTCAATTTGGACATCAGCATCCAGGCCGAAGCCTGCCCGCTAGACCTGGCACCCACCTCCTCGACCACTGTCACCTTGGTAATGGGCGACGCCCTTGCTGTGGCACTGCTGGAGGCTCGGGGCTTTACCAAAGAAGACTTTGCCTTTTCTCACCCCGGTGGCGCACTGGGCCGCCGCCTGCTCATCCGCGCCAGCGATCTGATGCATTCGGGCGGGGAGCTGCCAAAGGTTGCACCCGGCACCTTGCTCTCGGCAGCGCTGGTGGAAATGACGCGCAAGGGGTTCGGGATGACTACTGTCGTCGACACTGAAGACCAACTCATTGGGGTGTTTACCGATGGCGATTTGCGGCGCTGCGTCGACCAGGGAAAGGACCTTGCGACCGCTACCATGGCTGAGGTTATGACCCGCAACCCCCTTACCGTGAAGACCCAATTGCTCGCGGCCGAAGCCCTCACACTCATGGAAACACGCAAGGTAACCGCCCTGGTGGTGGAGGACGACAAGAACCACCCGGTTGGCCTACTGCACATGCACGATATTCTGCGTGCAGGCATTGTATAACCCACTCATCATTATTGGCGGAACTCCTCAGGCAATGACCCAAACACTGGCAACGGCAAAGCAAATTAAATTGTTACTACTGGATGTCGACGGTGTACTCACCGATGGCAAGCTCTACTTCGACAACCAAGGTAACGAAATGAAGGCCTTTAATACGCAAGATGGGCACGGCATTAAATTACTGCAAAAAACTGGCGTCCAGGTGGGCATAATCACCGGGCGCAAAAGCGACCTGGTGGCTCGCCGCGCCGGCGACCTGGGTATTCAGATTCTTGTGCAAGGGCGCGAAGATAAGTTCGAGGCACTGCAGGAAATTTTGACCAAACACCCCGTGGAACTGGAACAGATTGCTTTCATGGGCGACGACCACCCAGACCTCACCTGCATGGTGAAGGTGGGGCTGGCTATGACCACGGCAAATGCCCACCCCGATGTGATTGCGCAAGCTCACTGGCAGAGTGGCCGCAATGGTGGCGACGGCGCTGTGCGCGAAGCCTGCGATTACTTGATGCGCGCCCAGGGGACTCATCAGGCTATGCTCGACTTTTACCTAGGCCGCGCCTAAGTGCTGCCTCTGACGAGAACGCGGAACTAGCCTATGGCGCTCGTAAAAAAACTGCTGCCGCTGGTGGTCGCCCTAATTGTGTTTGTCTATTTGTTTTTGGTCGACAATCCATCCAGCCGGCTCTTTGAAAAGCCCAGCGAAAAAACCATGCAACAGGCCCCGGCCTTTTTCATGACCCATTTCGTGAGTAGCCACTACGACGAAACCGGCAAACTCAGCCAGTTGCTGCGGGGCGATCGCGCGGATCACTACCAGCCCAAGGGCAAGGCAAGTCCCGACGACTACACCTTAGTGAGCGCCTTTAACGCCGAGATCTACCAGGAAGACGGCGCCCCCTGGTACATCACCGCGCAAGAGGGCCGCGCCACCCATAAGGGTGAACGCATCGAGTTAAGCGGCAACGTCCACATGCACCAAACGCACCCCAGCAAAGGGGTCACGGAACTCTTCACCGACAAATTGATCTACTTTACACAGCGCCAATTTGCAGAAACCCAAGCCCCGGTAAAGATCATTACCCCCAGCGGCGTAACCACCGCAGTGGGCCTAACCGCAGACATCAAGGCCGAGCTGTTTACCCTGAAAAAGAACGTGAAAGGCATCTATGAACCCGATTAAGACATTCGCACTGCTCATCGCGGCCCATTGCATTTCGGCCACCGGTGCACTCGCCCTGCCCACCGATCGCGACCAGCCCATTCACGTGGACGCCGACAGCGCAGACCTGAATCAAAAGGCCGGTATTCTCACCTACACAGGTAACGTCGTCATCGATCAGGGCAGCATCCATATCGAAGCCGACAAAGCTGTGATCTACAGTAAAAACAATCAGGTGTATAAGGTATTGGCCACCGGCGTTCCGGCCCACTTCCAACAGCGGCCAGAAGCCAACAAAGAGCTGGTAAAAGCGCGCGGCAACTCGCTGGAATACGATGTGGGTAACGAGCGACTAACAATCACTGACAATGCCCGCGTTGAACAAAACGGCTCGGTAATTACCGGCGGCCTTATCAATTACGACATTCACCTCGCCATCGTTGAAGCGGGTAGCCGCTCCGATAAAAGTGAGCGCGTCAAAGTGATCCTCCAGCCGCAGCCGAAAAAGCCCTCCCGCGAGGACGCAGAATGACTCAATTGCGCGCACTTAACCTGGCCAAAAGTTACAAAGGCCGCCGGGTCGTCATCGACGTCTCCCTTGAAGTTAATAGCGGCCAGATTGTTGGCCTATTGGGCCCTAACGGCGCGGGCAAGACCACCTGCTTTTACATGATTGCCGGGCTGGTGGAAAGCGACGCCGGACGAGTGCTCATCGACCAGCAGAACCTGACCCCTTTGCCCATCCACGGACGCGCGCGCGCAGGCATTGGCTACCTCCCCCAAGAGGCCTCAGTGTTTCGCAAGCTGACTGTAGCCAATAACATTCTGGCCATTTTGGAAACCCGCAAGGAGTTGAACCGCAAGCAGCGTCTCGCGCGCATGGAAGACCTTCTGGAGGAGTTCCACATTACCCACATTCGCGACAGCCTGGGCATGGCGCTGTCTGGCGGCGAGCGCCGGCGAGTGGAAATCGCCCGCGCACTGGCCACCGAACCCCGTTTTATCCTGCTGGACGAACCCTTTGCCGGCGTTGACCCCATCTCTGTGGGCGACATCAAGAACATTATTAAACACCTGAAAGACCGAGGCATCGGCGTCCTGATTACCGACCACAATGTGCGCGAAACCCTGAGCATTTGCGAAAAAGCTTATATCGTGAGCGAGGGCCATATCATTGCCGAGGGCGACGCCAGCACAGTGCTGGCCAACCAGCGGGTGCGCGAGGTCTACCTGGGCGACCAATTCACCCTGTAAATAATTCGGCTTCTCATAAAGGCATGGAGCTTGCTTGTCAATATTGCCTCGCTACGGGCGGATGACTACACTTAGCCTGCGCCCTAACCGTTGTCGCTGGGCTGCTACCAAGAGGATGTAAGCCATCAACCCATGAAGCCATCTCTACAGCTTAAGCTCGGTCAACAGCTGACCATGACACCCCAGTTGCAACAAGCCATTCGGCTATTGCAGCTGTCTACGCTGGATCTGCAAGCAGAAATCCAGGAGGCACTGGAGTCTAACCCCATGCTAGAGGTGGCCGAGGGCGAGGATGGCGGTGCCGATGCTACGCTTGAGGGCCAGGACGACAAACCCGATTACGACCTGCAAACCGACTTTAAAAAAGAACAAGACAGCACACCCGAACCCGCCGTAGACGCAGCACCTGAACCCAAAACCGACAACGAGATGGACGCCGACTGGAACAGCGACATTCCAGACGACCTGCCGGTGGACACCAATTGGGACGACATTTACACCTCAGGGCCCGCCAGTAGCGGCAGTGGCGGCGATGACGACCGGGATTTCGAGCGCGACGACAGTGGCGGCGAAACACTGCAAGAACACCTGCTTTGGCAACTGAATCTCACCCCCATGTCAGACCGCGACCGGGTGATCGCCATGGCCATTATCGATGCCATAGAACCGAGCGGACTGCTGGCCGCCCCGCTCACCGACATTGCCGAAGGGCTCCACCACGAGACAGAACTGCTCGATGACGACCTCGAACTAGGCGAAGTTTACGCGGTTCTGCACCGCATTCAGCAATTCGATCCAGCCGGTGTGGCCGCGCAAGATCTCGCCGAGTGCCTTTTGATTCAACTGCGGATGCTGCCGGCCACTACACCTTTCCTGGATGCTGCTAAACTGGTTGTAAAGGATCACTTGGCTCTGCTTGGCAGCCGCGATTACAAACAGATCATGCGCCGCTGCAAGCTTAAAGAGGCCGAGCTCGCCCAGGTTATCGGGCTGATTCAAACCCTAAACCCGCGCCCCGGCGAGCAAATCAGCCGGGCCGAAACTGAGTATGTTGTCCCGGATGTCTTTGTCAGTAAAAAACAGGATCGATGGCTAGTGGAGCTCAATCCCGATATTGCGCCGAAGATTCGCATCAACTCCAACTATGCCTCACTGGTTAAGCGCGCCGACACCAGCCGCGATAACAACTTCCTACGCGACAACCTCCAAGAGGCGCGCTGGTTTCTGAAAAGCCTGCAAAGCCGCAATGAAACGCTGCTCAAGGTCGCCAGCTGCATTGTGGAGAAACAAGTGGGCTTTTTCGAGCACGGCCCGGAAGCTATGAAACCCATGGTACTGCACGATATCGCCGAAGAAGTGGGCATGCACGAGTCCACCATCTCGCGGGTAACAACACAAAAATACATGCATACCCCCCAGGGTATCTTTGAGCTCAAATACTTCTTCTCCAGTCATGTCAGCACCGACTCCGGCGGCGAGTGCTCATCGACGGCTATTCGCGCCATCATCAAAAAACTGGTGGCCGCAGAGAATCCCAAGAAGCCTCTGAGCGACAGCAAGATCACCACCTTGCTGGAAGAACAAGGTATTCAAGTGGCGCGCCGCACCATTGCCAAGTACCGCGAGTCCTTGGGTATTGCCGCGTCCAATGAACGCAAACGATTGATTTAGCAAGCGAGTTTTAGGTGCCCTGTGGCGGTATCGCACCAATACAGGGCAGGTGACACGCAAACGCAGCGACAAACGAGGAGCAGCCGAATGCAAATTAACATCAGCGGACACCATTTAGACCTGACCGACGCCATCAAAAACTACGTCAACACCAAGCTAGAAAAACTCGAACGCCACCACGACCGAATAACCAGTATCAACGCCATTCTGAGCGTTGATAAATTGCAACAAAAAGCCGAGGCCACGGTACATGTCAGCGGCGCGGAGTTTTTCGCTGACTCCGAGTCCGAAGACCTGTATGCTGCCATCGATCTACTCACCGATAAACTGGATCGCCAGCTTATCAAGCACAAAGAAAAGCTTCGAAGCCACCGTTGAATTTATGCAGTTTGAAACCATCCTAGCCCCACGCCGTGTTCAGCACGGCGTGGACGGCGTCAGCAAAAAACGCGCTCTGGAAATCCTGGCCGACCTTATCTCTCACGACATGCCCTCCCTGTCTGCCGACGACCTGTTTCGCAGCCTGGTCGCGCGCGAGCGCCTGGGCAGCACCGGGCTTGGGCACGGCATTGCCATACCCCACTGCCGGGTGGCCAATTGCGAAGCCACCATCGGCGCGTTGATCATACTTTCCAAACCCATTGATTTTGACGCCATCGACGGCGAGCCCGTGGATGTTATCTTTTCCCTGCTGGTGCCGGAAGACGCCGACGGCGAGCATTTGCAAACACTGGCCAAACTGGCTGAGATGTTTCAGAGTGAATCCTTTCGCGCCGAGTTGCGCAGTGCTAGCTCTGACCAGCTGCTCTATAGTAGGGTAATGCAACACCTCACCGCCGCTTAAGGAACCCCTGTACCATGACCACCGACACTACCCCCGCCCGGTTAATCGTCGTCAGTGGCCGCTCAGGTGCCGGTAAGAGTACCGCGCTGCACGTACTGGAGGACTTGGGGTTTAATTGCATCGACAACCTCCCCCTACGCCTGCTGCCCGAACTGGTAAACCAATTGGTGGCCGATCCAACCGACCAGCAAACCTTTGCCATTAGCATCGACGCCCGCAACGCCTGGCGCGAGCTAACCAAGTTTCCACAAATCATTGCCCACGCCAAAGATCGGGGTATTCCCATCGAGGTAATGTACTTAGATGCGCGCTCACCCGCGCTGATTCAGCGCTTTAGCGAAAACCGCCGCAAGCACCCCCTCAGCAAAGCTGGCGTCGCTTTGCGCGAGGCACTCGACAAAGAGCGAGAACTACTGCAACCGGTGATGGACTTGGCCGATCTGGTGATCGATAGCACCACCCTCACCCTGCACCAGCTGCGCGACCTCGTCAAAACCCGGGTGCGCCAGAATGACGAGGGGGGCATGGCAGTACAACTGATGTCCTTCGGCTTTAAACGCGGCGTGCCCGTGGATGCCGACTTCGTATTTGACGTGCGCTGCTTACCCAACCCCTACTGGAAGCCCGCCCTGCGCGCGCTTACCGGCAGAGACCAAGGGGTGGCAGAGTTCTTGGAAGCCCAGGAAGACACCGGGCAAATGTTGGCAGATATTCTGCTACACCTGCACAAGTGGCTGCCCAAATTTGAAGCCAGCAATCGCAGTTACATGACCGTTGCCATAGGCTGCACCGGCGGTCAGCACCGCTCTGTCTACATAGCCGAACAACTGCATAAACGCCTGGCCAACGACTACCCTAAGGCCCAATTGCGGCACCGGGAAATTGTGGCCAACCTGGCGGAGCACTAGCGGCATGGAGCGTCAACTTGAGATCATTAACAAGCTGGGGCTCCACGCCCGGGCAGCCGCCAAAATGGCAACTCTGGCGGCGCGCTACGGCTGCAAAATTCAAGCGGGCGTGGGCGACAAGCGAGTTGACGCCAAAAGCGTTATGTCGCTGATGCTGCTGGCCGCCAGCAAAGGCACTCAGCTGACTCTGATCACCGAGGGCGACGATGCCGCCGAGGCCATGGACGCGCTGGTGGCGCTCATTGAAGACCGCTTCGGCGAAGGCGAATAAAACTCGCCGCCCCTCGCGAGTTTGGCGCGCATGTGTGAAACACTAGGGCTTTGGGCCGAAGTTAGTTACCATGCGCGCCCCTGTCACCCAAATTCAGGCCCAGCGGGCCAATACACCGGCGCCCGGCCAAGAGCGGGCCCCTAGCAGTTGGAATGCACCATGGTTCAAGATACCCACCCAGACGATTTGCCCGAAGAAGAACAGCCCAAAAGCCGCACCCAGATTAAGAACGAAATGCTGGCGTTGCAGGTGCTGGGCGGCAAATTGTGCGAGCTGAACAAAGACCAGCTGGCCAAAATTCCACTGCCCGATCTGCTCCGCAATGCGATTGTGGAAATGGGCCGCATCAAAACCCACAACGCCAAGCGCCGACACATGCAGTTTATTGGCCGATTAATGCGCGAAGCCGATCACGAGGCCATCGCCGAGGCCTACGAGCGGCTCATGCAAGTGTCCGAACAACACGTGCAACAGCATCACCTGGCCGAGCGCTGGCGGGATCGGGTCATTGCCGAAGGCGATGCCGCTATCAACGCATTTATGCAGGACTTTCCGCAGGCCGATCGCCAACAATTGCGGCAACTGGCGCGCGGCGCGCAACAAGAGGCCGCCAAGGGCAAGCCGCCGGCCAGCGCACGTAAACTGTTTCGCTGTATTCGCGATTATTTGGTGACTTAAAGCCATGGTGGTCGACGACGCCATTTTTGTAGCGGGATTGATCGGCTGCGCGGTGTTTGCCATTTCCGGCGCACTGGCGGCAGCTGAGAAAAAACAAGACATAATGAGTTTTATACTGCTGGGGGTAGTCACGGGCCTGGGTGGGGGCACGGTGCGCGACCTGATCCTCAATAAGCCCGAAATATTTTGGCTGAACGAGCCGCTGTACTTGTACGTATGCGTAGGCGCCGCAGCGGGCACTTACTTTCTCGCCCCTATCCTGGCCTCTAAACACACCACCTTGGTATGGATGGACGCAGCAGGTATGTCGCTGTTTAGTGTCACCGCCGCTCACTCGACACTGGCGTGGCACGATGCCTGGCTAATTGCCATGGCCATGGCCATGATCACCGCGTCCTTCGGCGGCGTCATGCGCGACGTATTGCTCGATCAGATGCCGGTGTTATTAGAGCCCGAAATTTATGTGTCGGCCAGCCTGCTGGGCGCCTTGGTCTTTCTGATAGTCCACAGCCTAACCGCCGAACTTTACTGGGCCATTGGACTCGGTACCGCGGCGGCATTCAGCCTGCGCGGCGCGGCTATTATTTGGGACCTGCGACTTCCAAAATACAGCGATTAATCGCAATTAGGGAACCGTATCGGGTACAAACGCCAGCGCCGCCGAATTAATGCAATAGCGCAAACCGGTGGGTGCGGGGCCATCCTCAAACACATGGCCCAGGTGCTCACCGCAGCGCGACAGCACCTCTGTTCTGCGCATACCCCAACTGTAATCTTTTTTCAGTACCACATTGTCGGCATTAAACACATCCCAAAAACTCGGCCAACCAGAACCCGACTCGTACTTATGGCGGGCATGGAAGACGGGCAGTCGACAGCCCGCCGTGACATACACCCCACTGCGCTTTTCCGCCAGCAATGGGCCGGTAAACGGTCGCTCGGTCGCTCCCTGCCACAACACGTCAAACTGCGCCGGTGACAGCATCGCCCGCCAGGTGGCTTTAGGAATACTTTCCAACTGCTGCTGTGTGGCAATCAGCTGCTGTGCCTGCGCCACCGGCATTGACTCGCCGTCGCCACCGGCATCTGAGGCACAGGCCGCCAAACCCGTCCCGAGTACAAGCACTGCCGCAATTTGACGCAATTTGGCGTTAACAACCATGACGACTCCCAGGCAAAGCTTTCAATAGAAGCCTTTAGAGCAGGCTGCTGGCGGGATGTTACACGCTCAGGTTTCCGTATCCGCGGCATTGGCGGGCGCAGCACCGGGCGTTGTCACAGGCGCTGGTTGTGCGGACGGATTAGTAGTCGCGGCCGGTTGCACCGGCGGGCGCGTGCTGGCGTCCGAAATTTGCACAAACTGCATCACGGGATTATCGAGCGGGCCAGTCACCCGGTAATTAACACTGGTCATTTGATCGAATTGCTTTTCAAACAACCGGCTGGCTACGAATACGCCCGCGGCCACTGGCAAACCCGCCGATACCGCGGCTAAAAACGTGAGGTTATCCAGCACTGGTAAATTCACTGTCAGGCGCGTGTCGAGCGTATTGGCGATGATGTCCACCCGCCCTGCCATTTGCATTTTGCTGGAGGGCGTACGCACCGCAACCGGCGTAGCCAGCGTCAATTGACCGCTGTCAAACGCCAGCCCTCCTTTGACCTCGTCGTAGGCCATACCGCTGGCATACACATCGGAAAAGTCCAATTGTAACCGGCGAATCCAGGTATCGAAGTTCAGAATACCCATCAGCCGCATTAGGGCGTTGCTGGCAGAGGCCTCGGCCCGTAAAAAGCGCCCCTCGGCAATGGAAAAATCCACCGCCCCGGCTAGGCCAGCCATCTGCAATTGGCTGGGATCGCCCGGCCAACCCACATCCAACACAAACCGCGCACGGCGGCTTTCAATACTTTTCTCCATGGCCAGTGCGGTCATCACTTGACCGAGGTCATCGGCCAGCAAGACTCCCTTAAACGCACTTTGACCGAGGCCTTTGCGCCACGCCAGTTGCGCACCTAGCCCTGTCGTACCGTCCACCTCGAAACGCAAACCGTACAAGCTGCCTTTGATATCGCTCAGCGTCAATGTGTCGTCGTGCAGCCGAGAATCAAAGCGCAATTGCCCCAGGTTACTACCGCGCTGGTACAAACTGGCGATAGACACGCGCAGCGGAGGTAGTGGCTTGATCGCCGCCCACAGGGCCTCTGAGCGATTGTTTTCCACAGATTGGGGCGACGGCGCAACAGTGGTATCGGCCGCTTGATCCTTGGACTCGGGTTCCGGCCACAGGGGCAAGCGAAGGTAGTTCAGGCTCAAATCAATTGGCGCCTTAACGTCAAAGGGCATATCCAGGTCGCCGGCAATACGCTCATTGCGAACATTAACCCGCCACCCATTAACGCTTTGAATCGCCTCCAATTGGGTTTCGCCCACGTCGTGCGTGCCGTCTAAAAGTACCTGCTGAGCACCTAGCACGAGGTAGAGGGGCAGGTTTACCGGCTCCTCGCGCTGAGCGGGGGCAGTCGTCTGGCTGCCCTCTGCACTCGGCTCGATCGGGTGCGTATCGGCGACTGCCGACGATTCGCGCAGCCCGGACCACTGACCGCGAAAGGCCGCCATCCATGCTGCAACATCGACTTGATCTAACTGTCCGCGCACTCTGAGCATGGGCTGTTTGGGTAGACGCGCCTGCCCCAACAAATGAATGTCACCCCGCTCAAACCGCAACCCAGCCCCGGATTCTCGCCGTACCCAGCGCAATTGGGCATCCACCAACTCGCCCAGATCGGCGGCCAATGTCAGGTCCGTACTCGTCAATGGCAGCGAGACGTTCAAAGGCAGCCGGGTCTTGGCCTCCTTGCCAAAAGGGGCGGGCAAATTAATGTGTAAGCCCGCCAGGTTACTGTGCACTTTCAACCGCACGGGTGGTTTGGGTTCGCTGGCAGCACCCAGTCGCCAGGGCACTAAAATGTTGGCTTGGTAGTGAGACAAGCCAGCCAGTTGCGGCTGTGGCGGCGCACCGGCCCAAGCCAGCAGGTCCTGGATATCGGCCTGTGTCTGCACGGCGAAATCGATGGTTTCGCCCTTTAACGCCGACTGGAGATTTAAGGGTTTGCCCCATAACTGGCCCGTCATCTCCGCGATGCTTACGCCCGTCGCGGCGTGCACGCGCACATCGCCATGCAACTGCTCGGCCTGCAAATTGATAAAGGGCAAGGTCAACTGTGCATCAGCCAGCGCCAAGCGCACATCGAAATCCAGAGGTGCGCCCGCCGCTGACAAGGGAATATCTAATTGAACATCAGCGCGGTAAGCGCCAGCCAATTCCCATTGGCTAAAGGTGTGCTCTGTGGCATCCGCCAGCGGCGATGCCCGCAGCAGCTGTTCTGCATCCTGCAAGGGACCCGCCAACTGCGCCTGAATCTTCAAACGCATTGCCTGTTCGGCGCCAGCCATCAGTTCCACCCGAGCTTGCTGTAACTCAGAGCCGTACAATTGACCCTCTGTGGCCGTCACTTGCAAAGCGGTTTGATCCAACAACAACTGCGCTCGTACGTCGGTAATTTTTGGCCACGGGGGCTGGTAATCGAGGGTTGCCTGATTGATATCCAACCACAATTGCACGTTGGGTGTACGCTTTTGCTCGCCGCCCAGAAAGCCGTGAAATAAAAAACCGCCCTGTGCCACTTGGCCCGTGCCCACCGATTTGTCTAACCATCGGCGCAACTTTTTTGACACCACAAAGGGCACGTACTTTTTATGAAATTCGGCCGCCGAGTTTTCGATGCCGATTTGCAACAGTAACTCCAGCGTCTTGTCGTCGCGCCCCATGGGTGCATCGATATACACAAACCCCGTGGCATCGCCATCCTCACCGGTTAGGTGCACAGGCCCACTATTGATAAATACCGACTGCAAATCCGGCCTCAAGCTCCAGGCCACCTGGCCCTTTGCGCGACTGTAGGCCATTGGCTTTTTATACACGGTGGTGTAGTGCATGCTA
Source organism: Simiduia sp. (assembly GCF_058345725.1). Lineage (NCBI taxonomy): Bacteria > Pseudomonadati > Pseudomonadota > Gammaproteobacteria > Cellvibrionales > Cellvibrionaceae > Simiduia > Simiduia sp. The sequence goes on from NZ_JBTUOC010000022.1 coordinate 37,577, forward strand.
AAACCCTGCCGGCTGTCCAGATCCACAAACCCGCCCTGGGCATCGGCAAATACGTACCCGTCCACCTGTGTTACCGCAGGCGCGCCCTGCCAGGCTTGAGCAGACACCTGGTCCAGATTGGCCGCAAAGGTAAAGCCCGAGGGATTGTCTAATGGCCAGCGCAGGCGTGCGTTGTGCAGCTCGCCTTTAGGTGCCAGGGTGTTCATGACCTCTTGTAGTTTTTCCGGCAGCAGCGCCGTGTCCGATAACCAGTGGTGCCACAATGGCAGCTGCAATTTATCGGTTTTCACGGTGAGCAGTTTATTGGTGTCGACGCTGGCTTTAACGGCAAAAGGCGGGTGCTGCGTATCGCCCCACTGCAGCAACACATTTTGCATTTGCAGGGCCCAACTGCCGTCGAAACGCCAGCTGCCGATCAGCTCGCTGGCAATGGTGCGAAACGGAATTTCGCGATCAGCCAATTCGAAGGGCAGCCCCGACAGCGCAATTTTGCCAACACCTTCTATCCCTTCGCTCGGCGTTAGCGTAAGCCAGGCATCCACCGAGGCTTTGCCTTCCCGACGCCATTCTCCCTCGGGCAGACCCTGCCAAAAATCCCGAGCCGCCAGCGCCAGCAGTCGCTCGGTGGGAAAATCCACAATCTGTAAGTGCGCACGGGAGCCAAATTCGGAGATATCGAAGGGATCGCCGCTGCCTTCCATGGTGATACGCACAGCTTCGGCGCGGTCTTCCAGCTGCAGACTTGCGCTCAGTCGATGGCGACCATTACCGTGCTCCAGCAATAACCGATTCACCACCACGGCGATTTCATGCCCACTCTGGAGCGTGACCTGGGTGCGCAAATCGATAAGATTGATGTTCTGACCCACCAGGAAAATACCGCGTAGATCGTCCAGGCTGTAATTGGTTGCCGCGGGCTTGTCGTCGCGGGCGCGCAATCCTTCTAGTCGCAATCGGCCGTCGCCGGCCTGCACAAAATTGCTGCGCACCCCTAAGAATTCCACATCGGTAAAGCGCAGTTGGCGCTCCCAAAGGCTGGCCAGTAAGTCTACTTCGGCCAGCGCACTTTCTACCTCCAGCACCGCCTTACCCGAAGGCGTAGAGACCACCAGCCCCTCCAGAGCCAACACCGGCACCAGGCTTTCCCAACGCGCCGCTAACGCGTCAATTTTGACTTGTAGCGACAACTGACCCGACAAATACTGCACCAACGGCTCGCGGTAATCGGCCACCAGGGGGGTGGCCATACGACCCAACTGCACCACCAGCGCACAAAGTATTAGCAGCAATGCTGTCAGCTGCCAAAAATAGCGCCAGAGCCGGGTAAACAGTCTTGCCAAAGGTTGCATAGGTTGTGACTACACCAAAATGATGTCGTACTGCTCCTGACTGTAAAGGGTTTCCACCTGAAATTTTACGGGCCGGCCGATGAATTCTTCCAGGTCGGCCACATTGGCGGACTCCTCGTCCAGCAATCGATCGATCACGGCCTGGGCGCCTAACACCAGAAAGCTTTCGTTTTCGTACGAGCGCGCCTCGCGCAGGATTTCGCGAAACAATTCGTAACACACCGTTTCCACCGATTTCAGCTTGCCGCGCCCCTGGCACACAGGACAAGGCTCGCACATGACCTGCCCCAGCGATTCGCGGGTGCGTTTGCGGGTCATTTCCACCAGCCCCAGCTCCGACACCCCGGTGATGCTGGTCTTGGCGTGGTCGCGCTCCATCATTTTTTCCAAGGTGCGCAGCACTTGCCGCTGATGCTCGGCATCCTTCATGTCGATGAAATCGAGAATGATAATGCCGCCCAAATTGCGCAACCGCAGCTGGCGGGCAATCATAGTGGCAGCTTCGAGGTTGGTTTTGAAAATGGTCTCCTCTAGGTTGCGATGACCCACAAAGGCACCGGTATTGACATCGATGGTGGTCATGGCTTCAGTCTGCTCAATCACTAGATAGCCGCCGGACTTTAAGGGCACCTTGGTTTCCAGCGCCCGCTGCAATTCGTCCTCCACACCGTATAAATCAAATAGTGGTCGCTCGCCCGGATAGTGCTCTAATAGGTTGGCAATTTCCGGGGAGTACTGGGTGGCGAACTCGGTCATTCGGCCAAATACCTCGCGCGAATCCACCCGGATTTTTTCCAGGTTAGGTTTAACCAGATCGCGCAAAGTTCGCAAAAATAGCGGTAGATCTTCGTGTAACACCGAGGGCACAGCCGCGCCCGCAATGGCCGCGTTCAAGTTGTCCCAAAGCTGATACAAAAACGGGACATCGGCCATAATTTCCGCTTCAGTGGCAACCTCTGCCACCGTGCGTACGATAAAGCCCCCCCTGCCCTCGCCGGCATTCTCCGCTATAGCGCGTTCAACCAGTTGCTTTAAGCGCTCGCGCTCGGATTCTTCTTCGATGCGTGTAGAGATTCCAATATGCGCCGTTTTGGGCATATACACCAGATAGCGCGAAGAAATAGAGAGATGGGTGGTTAAGCGGGCACCCTTGGTGCCAATTGGGTCTTTGGTCACCTGCACTACCAGAGTCTGCCCCTCGTGCACCAGGTTGCGTATATCCGGCACCTCTAGCTGGCGCGCCTCCATGCCATTTTCGTCGAGGGGGGCTATGTCGGCCGCGTGAATAAAACCCGCGCGCTCTAGGCCAATATTGACAAACGCAGCCTGCATGCCCGGTAGCACGCGCACCACCTTGCCCTTGTAAATGTTGCCCACTAGCCCTCGACGCTGTGGCCGCTCAATGTAGACTTCCTGTAATACGCCGTTTTCAACCAAGGCCACTCGGGACTCGGTGGGCGCCACATTGATCAGTAATTCCTCACTCATACACTCTGCTCTGTGGTGTGCCAATAGGGGATATTTACCTGCGCCAGCATGGGCACCAGTTTTTCGATGGGCAATCCCACCACACCGGAATAACTGCCCGACAAGCTTTTTACAAAAACTGCCCCCAAGCCTTGAATAGCGTAGCCGCCCGCTTTGTCCTGCCCCTCACCGGTCGCCCAATAGGCCGCGAGCTGCGCGTCAGATAATGGCCAAAACTGCACCTCGGTTACCGAAAGCTCTAGCGTGCAATCTGCGCCATTCAATAGACACAGGGCCGTCATCACCTGATGGGTGCGACCCGATAACCGGCGCCACATGGCAAAGGCGTGTTCGCGATCGCGCGGCTTTTCCAGGATATCGTCATCGCAGACAACCACTGTATCGGCGCCCAATACGACAGTCCCGCTGCCCAGTGCACCGGCACCGGCCCGGGCCTTGGCCTCGGCCAGCCGACTGGCATAGGCCGCCGGCAGTTCGCCCGGCCGCGGGATCTCTTCAACGGCCACGCGCAGCGCGGTAAACGGCACGCCGATCTGCTGCAATATTTCCCGGCGCCTGGGAGATTGTGACGCCAATACCAGTGCTGCGGTTTCCATGGAGCTACCTTCCTAGTCGCATAAATATCAATACCATAGACACAATTAAGCGATGGCCGTAAGACTTTAACATTATATCGGGGGATGCACCGAGCCGTGCGGCGCGACGCTAGACAACCCGGTAGCGACGGCGGATATTTTGCTGAAATTTATAGACCAGTGGCCAGCACAGCGCGCTCGTCAGCGCCGGCCACAAAAAGCTCAAGCCCGTATACTCGTGCCCCGAGAGGGAGTTGACCCAGTTGCCCACCACCTGGTGCATGCCGACCAATACGAACAGCCAACCCGCTTGCTGCCAGGGCGCATAGTTTCTAAGCCGCTGGTACGACAGCAGGCAAACATAGCCAATGAATACCAATGCCAGTGCGTGGTGCCCCAGTAGGCTGCCTTGCACAATATCCTGGATAAGGCCAACCACACACAAACTGCCCAGACCCACTCGATAGGGCAGTGCCAAAACCCAGTAGACACACACCAGTACCACCCAGGCGGGCCGGTAGTGGCTCCAGGCTCCCATGGGCCAAACCGCCAGCAATAACGCTAGTACCAGCAGTAGGGCAATCACCCACAGATTATTGGCTTTCGGCGCCTGCATCGACATTCTCGTTATCAAACACCAGCAACACGTGGCGGCTGCGGTTCAGCTGCGCCTTGGGCCGCGCGAGCACATCGGCAAAAGGTTTGCCGGGCGACATGGAAACAGAAATGACTTCGGCTACGGGATAGCCCACGGGAAAGCGCTGTCCCAACCCCGACGACACCAGCAAGTCGCCGACCCGTATGTCCACCGTGCTGGACACGTGCCGTAACTTCAGCGTATAGAGGTCGCCCACACCTTCTGCGATGGCCCGCACGCCGTTGCGATTCACTTGCACAGGCAGTGCGTGGGTGGGATCGGTCAGCAGCATCACTCGGCTGCTAATGGGCGTTAAATCAATGACCTGCCCCATTAAACCCTGGGCATCCAACAGCGGTTGGCCCACGTAGACGCCGTCGCGACTGCCTTTGTTAACCACTACCACATGCGATTGTGGATCGGGCGATACGCCGATTAACTCGGCCACCAACACCCGATCTTCCAGTAGGTCGGCCGAATTTAACAGTTGACGCAGACGCACATTTTCGGCGGCCAGCGAGGCCATTTGCTGCAGCTTGCGCTTTAACACCAGCATTTCGCTCTTGAGCGCAGCATTTTGTTGCTCCAATTCGGCGCGCGAGCTGGTGCTGCCTTCGAGCCATTCGCCCAATCGTGCGGGCACATTGGTGAGCCAGTAGAAAGGTACCGCCAGCTGGCCCACCTGCGCGCGCACCGGGTCCAGCCAGGGGGTGTAGCGATTGATCAACAACAGCGCCAGCATGGCGGCAAGCAGCACGCCGGCGCGGGATGCGGGAGAGGGGCCTTTGGTAAACAGCGGTTTGATCGTCAAACCTCCAACTTAGCGAAATTAAGAGGAGAGTAAATCGATATTGCGCTTGTCCATCAAATCCATGGCTTTACCGCCGCCGCGGGCGACACAGGTCAAAGGATCGTCGGCCACGATGACAGGCAGACCCGTTTCCTCAGACAGCAGGCGATCGATATCGCGCAACAGGGCACCGCCACCGGTGAGCACTATACCGCTCTCGGCGATGTCCGAAGCCAATTCCGGTGGCGATTGCTCAAGCGCGCTTTTCACCGCCTGCACAATGCCCGCTAAGGGCTCTTGTAAAGCCTCGAGGATTTCGTCGGAATTCAAGGTAAAGCTGCGCGGTACCCCCTCGGCCAGATTGCGACCGCGCACATCAATTTCGCGCACTTCGCTGCCTGGGAAGGCACAGCCGATTTCCTGCTTGATGCGCTCAGCCGTGGCATCGCCAATCACCGAGCCGTAGTTGCGCCGCACATAGTTGACGATGGCTTCGTCGAACCGATCGCCGCCAATGCGCACCGAGTCCGAATAAACCACGCCGTTCAGTGAAATAATGGCAATTTCCGTGGTGCCGCCACCGATATCTACCACCATTGATCCCGTGGCCTCTTCGACGCGCAGACCGGCGCCTATGGCCGCGGCCATAGG